>CAINVV010000236.1 GCA_903854235.1 uncultured Bacteroidia bacterium
AGGCATGGCCAAAAAAATGGATGCCAACAAGGGAATGGAACTGGGAAGCATCCTCTTCGACATGCGATATGCCCCTGCCGGGAATCCTGGTGTCAGGATGAAAGCCATCAACGAATACATGACGCTGCTAAGGAGTGCCACGCTTGGAATTGAAGCGACCATGTACGACCTCGGTAAAAAAATGTACGGAAAGGGAACCTTCATCGGACTGCACGATACCTTCCACAACAACCTCGATGGCGATGAGGTCTGGCAAACCGGTGTAAGTTGGTGGAACATCAAGCGGGACTATGGCCACACAGACGAGGAAACCGCCACACCCATACAGTTGGGGATCGGTATGAGCTATCCGATGAACGCGATGTACAACATGTATTACGGCAAAGACCTGGACCGCATCTGGACCAAGGCCCTGTATGACCTGCGCTTCGGCATCCGAACCCACTACCACGCCGCCAACGATGTACAGGGATGGGGAGTCTCCATCGATGCCCCGCTGGCCCTTCAAAAAATCAATAAAGTCGAAAATGCCGCCAGGCTGATGAACCGTTTCAATCCCTCCTTCCCCAGGGTGAAACTGCTCGTCGTCTATGGCATGGAAGCCCTCTTCAACTGGTATCCTGATTACTCAAACCGGGGACTTTACGACCTCAATGAAAAACTGGAAATGGAGAAAAAATCCATTGAACTTTGGAACAACGGCTACCTGCACGCAGCCATCCCCACCGATCTGATAGAAGATGGAAGGTTGAACCTCAACGCTGCCGGCAAACCGGTACTCAATGGCTATGTCTTCGATGCCGTCCTTTTCATCGGTCCACGCTATTCCAAAGAGCGAACGGTGAAATTCTTCCAGGAGTATGTCGCCAAAGGTGGAAAACTGCTGCTGGACGGTCCTGCCGACTTCGACTACAGGGGTGAAAATATCAAAGAAACCTGGCGGAAGATCGCGTCCAAGGCCGTTGCAACCAGTTATTCACTTGAAAACACCGCCAAACTGGGGATAGCCAAAAACGAGCTGAAGGATGGGGTAGCCAATGATCCGGGCACCTTTACCTTCACGAGCATTGAGTCACTTCAGGAGAACAAACCGGCAACGTTTTCATTTACCTATTTGGGCAACACTTTCAGTGGAACCTACAAAGGAATAGCGGTTATAAAAATTGACCCGAACGGAGCGGTACAAAAACTGGGAGCTACTGCCTTTTCTTCAATGCGGAAAAACAACAAAGAGATTTTGCATGTAAGCAGGGAGGCAGATGTTTTTATCAGTGTTGAAGGTGCAACGATCCATGCAACAATAGCCGATTCCACCAAATCGACACAAATCTCAACAAATGATTAAGGGATTTGTCCTTCGCAGGAGACTTACTTAATGTAAGTAACTAAACTGTTTCTAGTACCATCAACTTCAAGTGAAAAATAACGTTTCGCCCTTTCGGATTATTGTCTTCATTCTATTTGTTTTCAGCATGACATTCTCTTCGGCAGGAGCTGAAAAAGTAGAACGGGTAGCTTCCTATTCTTTCCGTTTTACCTATTCCAGCCTTTCCCCCTATCAACACAAAATGCTGGAGCAATTTATTGAATCTTTCCTGCAGGGAGAAAACAATGTGAAGCGACTAACTGGCAACGACGATGGTGCCATACAAAAAATTCGGCTGGCAGAGGCACTTCTGTTCAGGAACAAAGATACCGATCAGGTAAATGCCTTTGATATTATCAGGTGGATGTACGGACTGGCCAAGAAAGAGATTGAACCGGCCAGCAGTGATTTTGTGGGAAGTGATCTGATCATCATTTACCATAGGTATCGCCAACTTTTCCCTCCTGATGTGATGGAAAAGATGGAATTTTTACTGAAAAACGTTGCGCACATCACCTACAATAAAAATCAAAAGCCCAACTACAACAACATGGCCATCATGAGTTCCTTCATCATGGAATATGTTGGGCGGCTGTACAATTTGGAAGAAATTCAGACCCGGGGCATGGAAAAAGCCAGGGCCATCGTTTCCGGCTACCGTGCCTATGGTACGATGTGCGAGTACAATACTCCGACCTATTACGGGGTGGATGTGATGGGCCTATCCTTGTGGAAGGAGTTGTCCTATTCAAAAGAGATGCGGGAGCTCGGGATTTTCCTGCAGGAATCCTTGTGGAAAGAGATTGCCATGTACTACAACGTCAACCTTAGAAACATGTGCGGACCCTACCTGAGGGGTTATGGCATGGATATGACCCGGTACAATGCTGTGATCGGTGTTCCCATTGCAATGGCTGTCGACGATGAAGCCCTTGCCCCTTTCCCGGGTATCGTTGGTGGACATTACCATGATGCCAGCTACATCGCTGCCTTTTGCGAATTGGGAGTGGATCTGCCGGGAGAGGCATTCCGGGAATTCCGGGAATTCAGCGCTCCACGGTTCTTTTCGCGGATAACGCCAAACTATTACGAGGGCGACAAGTTGAAAAAAGCCACCGCGCAGGTAAACAAGGATTGGATGATGGGAGGCCTCTGGGGAAATCTTAAAGTTTCGGGGCTGTTGAAGGTAGGTACGATGCACTGGAAAGCCAGTCAGGGATTGGTCGGATGGTTGGTTGTTCCCGGAGAAGGAAAGACCAATGTGAAAGTAGATGAAACTACTATGCAAATTTTTCTTGCAACCGAACCTACGGATTTTATTGAGCTTTTTCTCTATGCACCCGGTCTTTCCTCCCAAAAAATAACAGGAAAAGTATGGAAACTGGATGGAATGAATCTGACTGTTAACTCTTCCCTGAAATATGTGACAGAACAGGTGAAAGATTCTGTCGAACCCCATTCTTTTTCAGATGCACAGGCCAACCATTATCAGAACCTGGTACGGGTTCGGTTTCAGATCCCAAAAGGTTGGGAAAAGTCAACGCCACTGGTAAGTTTTATTCCAAAAAAACAGAAAACCGAAGACAAATTCCAAAAATGAACAGACAATTCATCCTGCTTCTATTGGCGATCCTGTTCATTGGCTTTTCAACCGATGCACAAAGGTCCTTTTCCTCGCAGAATCGGGTGGAAATCTCCAACCAATCGTGGAAAATATGGCTGGACAAGAAAGCGGAGTGGGCGAACGATTCACTTTTCCTACCACCCTATGACCTGAGGGCGATACCTTCAAATGCCCCGGGTTGTGGCTGGGAGGCGCTTTACGATCAATCAGGTACCATTGAGACCAAACTACCAGCCACCGTAGAGCAATATTATTGGGCGAGGAATGGAAATAGTTTTGGCGTCGATGGCAATTATTTGGGGGTATCCTGGTTTACGACCTCCTTGCAAATACCCCGGGAGTGGAAGGGTAAATCGATCCGGCTTGATTTTGAAAGCGCCCGGATGAGAGCCGAAGTTTACGTGAATAATCAGCTGGCAGGTTATAATTTGATTGACGGAGTCCCTTTTTCTGTGGAGGTAACCAAATTTTTAAATGAAGCAGGCACAAACAAATTGGCCGTTCGGATGACGGACCCCAATGGAAATTTTGCCTGGCAGGATTACAGTGCATTTGAATGGGGCAAATATGAAACCATCCCCAGTCATGGTTTTGGTGGCATTACAGGAAAAGTTGTTTTGCGGGCAACCGATGGCTGTTACATCGACGACATCTTTGTGAAGAACAAACCCGAAAAAAACGTGGTTGATGTTGAATTAACCCTAAAAAACAGGGGAAACATGACCGATGGTTTCATCATTTTTAGCTTGTCTGAGAATGGGAAAACGGTGAACCTGCTTACCTCAAAGCAAAAGGTAAGCGCTACCGGAAATGAATACCTGGTCAAGGAGAGAATTAAGTTACCAGATGCAAGACTCTGGTCTCCTGATTCCCCGAATTTGTACCTGCTGACAGCCGAATGGAGTGGAACGGATGGATCTCATGACCTCCAGACAAAGCGGTTCGGTTTCAGATGGTTTGAGGTTAGGGAAGTGGACGGAGACAAGATGTTTTTTCTCAACGACAAACGCATCGTACTTCGATCGGCTATCTCGTGGAGTCACTGGCCGGTGAACGGAATATTTGCCACCAGCGAAATGGCACGAAAGCAAATCCTTGCCGCCAAAAAACTGGGATTAAACATGCTTAACTTTCACCGGGCAATCGGTCAGACCAATGTGCTGGACATAGCCGATGAACTGGGGCTTTTGTATTATGAAGAACCCGGCGGATACCGGAATTCTGCCTACAATCTGGTGGATGATCCCTTTGTAAAAACCTGGAAACGGGAGAAACTGCTTCAAATGATCAGGCGCGACAGGAGCCATCCGTCTCTGATCATTTACAACATGATCAATGAACCATCACGTGGCCCGAAACCGAATGAATTTGAGGATATCCGAAAAGCACATCAACTGGATGAGACCAGAATTATCACCTTTGCCTCCAACAATGTAGCCGAAACCTCCAAACTTTCTTTTGGTGAGTCGTTGCAAAAATCACATATGCTTCCTTATGACACGATCCTGCATAAAAAGGGTTGGTGGGATGCACATAACGCTCCGGGGCCAGGGGTTTACAAAGATCAGTTTTACAAGTCAGCTACCCAGTTTGAACGGTACATTGATCATCCAGACGAAATTATTTTTTACGGGGAGGAAAGTGCCACAGGCACCCCACCTCGCCTGCAACTCATTAAAGATGAAATAGAAAAAACAGGGAAAATTGGATGGGATGGTCAGCAGATGATCGACCAATACAAGGCTTTTGACCGATTCCTTCATGAAAAGGGATTCTCATCCGCCTTTAAAAGCGTGGATGATTTGTGCGTGTGTTTCGGAAATGTCTCCTATTACCTGCAGGGCAGGATGACGGAAAATATCCGCATCAGCAATACCATCGACGGCTATGTAACCAATGGATGGGAAAGCACCAAACTGGAAGATCATTCGGGCATTGTGGACGTCTACCGGAATTTCAAAGGCGATCCTTCGCTGATGTCTTATTACAACCAACCGCTGTATGTGGCCGTCAAATTAAGGAATAAGGTCTTCCTCCTTGGGGATAAGGTTGTTGCAGATCTCTTTTTGATCAATGAGAAGAACTTAAACGGCACATACCAGCTCTGTGTGGCCGCAAAAAATAAATTGGGGATTTCCCAAAAGCAGAATTTCAACGTATCAGTGAGAGGCGGTAATGTGTATGGCCAGCTTCTTCAGGAGAGTGTTACATTCAGTATCAACGAACCAGGTTATACCGAAATAGAGGCAGAACTTCTACAAAATGGGAAAGTAGTAGCTCATGGCCAGGATAAATTGTTCGCGTTGGAACTTAAATCTCCCGAAAGGCAAGTCAGTGTTTTAGATAGTTCCAGGCAGATTCAAAAAGTACTGAGCATCTCAAATATCTCTTTTTCGGAATGCGCTGGCCAGTTACCCAAAAGGGGAGTTCTTTTCCTGGGCCCACAGATGCAACAAATTGACCAACTGAATCATAAGTACAAATTAAATGATAAGCTCAAAATTGAGGCCTTGATCGCCTGGATCAGTAAGGGAAATACCCTCATCATTTTGAAGAATGCCCCCTATTGGTGCGAGCTCTTTGCCTCCAGGGAGGTGACCGGATATTTTGGATCTCAGACGTTGGGTGGAAATTGGATGGGAGGAAATTTCTTTGTGCGAAAACACCCGATCTTTGATGGCCTTCCAGTAAACACTGCGTTTAATTGGGAATATCAGTCCCTCGCTGCCTATAACAGGGAAAGACTCGGACTCCGGCTATCCAATGATGAATGCATAGTCGGATGCTATACGGATCATAAAAATGAGATGTATTCCGCCTTGAGCATTGTTCCCCTGGGGGATGGAAAAATTATTTTTAGTACCCTCGATCTATCAGGCGCCATTCTATCAGGCGAAAAATCGGCCATCGTCGCCAGGAAAATCCTGGAAAATATGGTGAACTACGGTGAAGAAAATCCTCATCAAAAAAATTCAAATTAAATGAACAAAATTGCCGGATTACTCCTGGTTATCCTGACTTTAACCTCTTTAGCCAGGGCTCAAAAAGTCACCAGTCTCTGGTTGGATGACCTGAAGATTCAGACTTTTTCGGAAGGGATTCCTTCTGTTGAGGCCAAAAAGAGTGGTGGTGGTGATTCCATCCGCCTTGCCGGAAAATATTTTGAAAGAGGAATCGGAGTTCACTCCATGAGCGTATTATCTTTTTTGCTAAACGGGAAAGCCGAACAATTTTCTGCCACTGTGGGAGCCGACGACAAGGCGAATAAAAACATGTACGTTCAGTTTTTTGTCCTCGGTGATCAAAAAATCCTGTTCGAAAGTGGTCCGATGAAAGTTGGTGACGCCCCAAAAAAAGTGACTGTAAACCTTTCGGGAATCCAACGAATGGGACTGCTGGTAACGGTAAGTATGGAGGATGAAGGCTATGGCAAAACTTACTCCGATTGGGCAGATGCGAAATTGGTCATGAGTGGGGAAAACCGCCCTCAAAACATTCCCAACAATGGGGAAAAATATATACTGACCCCAACTTCTACCAAAACGCCAAGAATCAATTCTACAAAGATTTTTGGCGTCACCCCGGGCAATCCGTTTCTATATACCATTGTAGCTACCGGCGAACGCCCAATGCAATTTTCTGCCGGACCTTTACCAAAAGGATTACGGCTCGATCCCAAAACAGGAATCCTGACAGGCAAAATCATCCAGGCAGGAATCTATCTCACGACCCTTCGTGCAAAAAATGCGCTTGGCAATGCCACCAAACAACTTAAAATCGTGGTGGGAGATACCTTTGCCCTGACACCTCCCATCGGCTGGAATGGTTGGAATTCATGGGCCAAAAATATCGATGGGGAAAAAGTGATTGCCTCAGCCAATGCCATGGTAAAAATGGGCCTGAGTAACCACGGCTGGACCTACATCAACATCGACGATACCTGGGAGGGGCAGCGGGGAGGGAAGTTCAACGGGCTTCAGCCCAACGAGAAATTCCCAAAATTTAGGGAGATGATCGATTACATACATTCTCTGGGATTGAAGCTGGGTGTCTATTCGACCCCCTGGATCTCAACCTATGCCGGTTTTGCCGGAGCCTCCTCCGATTTCGTCAAGGGTGACTATCCCGATTCCATCAAGCCCAACAAAAGGGCCTACCGCCACATCGGGAAATTCCGGTTCGAAAAGGAGGATGCCCTTCAAATGGCGGAATGGGGAGTCGACTACCTGAAATACGACTGGCGGATTGACCTGAATTCGGCCGAAAGGATGTCGGAAGCCCTGAAAAAATCGGGCAGGGACATTCTGTTCAGTTTGTCCAATTCCGCACCAATTGCACTGGCAAAGGATTGGGCACGGGTATCCAATGCCTGGCGTACCGGACCGGATATCCGCGACAGCTGGCTAAGTCTCTACACCTCCGTCTTTACCATCGACAAGTGGGCTCCCTTTGCCATTCCGGGACACTGGAATGACCCGGATATGCTGATTCTGGGGAATGTCACCACCGGAACCGACCTTCATCCCACACGTCTGACTCCGGATGAACAATACAGCCATGTCACCATTTTCAGTCTACTGGCTGCACCACTGCTCATCGGTTGTCCGATTGAGCAGCTGGATGAATTTACGCTGAACCTCCTCACCAACGATGAAGTGATAGAGGTTGATCAGGATCCGCTCGGAAAACCAGCCAGACTGGTTGCCGACGAAAATGGCGTCCAGATTTGGGTGAAACCACTGGAAGATGGCTCCTATGCCGTCGGACTCTTCTACACGGCAGATTACGGCCAAACGCCGCAGTCTTATTTCCATTGGGGCACTGAAACGAATAAAAACTTTCTGTTCGATTTTGACAAAGCCGGATTGAAAGGAAAATACAAAATCAGGGATCTCTGGAGACAAAAGGATCTGGGCACATTTGACGGGTCATTCAAAACGGAGATCCGGCATCACGGGGTGGTGATGATAAAAATGGAAAAAATATGATTAAATCTTCAAACAAGTCTCATTTGACCCCTCTAAATATCCCCGAAGGGGAGACTACTGATTCGTTTACCAATGAATCAGCGGAGCGCCACTCCCATCCTTTGGAGAGCCTGTCCCGATTCATCGGGAGGTTGGGAGAGGTCAAAATTATGGATATAAAGGTTTTGTAAATTAGGTTACTGTTACTTATAAAACATAATAAATTGAAAATATGCGAAAAACAGCTAATCTGATCAAGCTGCTATTAAGTTGTGCCATCTTCACCTCCTGCACAGAAAAAGTCTCCACCGTCTGGGTAGATGATCTCCAGATGGTCTCCTTTTCGGAAGGAATCCGTCCGGTCAAAGTGAAAGGCAGTTACGCAAAGGACTCCATCCGCATTGGCGGAGTGAGTTATGCCAGAGGAATTGGCTCCATCACTCCGGCCGTGTTTCCCTTTTGCCTGGATGGCAATGCACGGCGTTTCACGGCCGAGGTCGGGGCGGACGATTCGGGAAACAGGGCGATCCCCATCCGGTTCTACGTCGTAGGCGATCAGAAAATTCTGTTCGAAAGTGGGGAGATGCGGGTGGGCGATCCGGCAAAAAAGATTGACCTCAACCTCAAAGGCATTAAACGGCTGGGCCTGCTGGCCACCGACAGCGTCGGCGGTTTGAAGAATAAAATGACTTACTGCGATTGGGCCAATGCGAAATTTGAGATGGTATCCGACAGTGTACCAAAACTGATTCCCAATTCGGATGAAAGAGTGATTCTTACCCCGGCTTCACCTCAAACACCACGCATTAATTCTCCTAAAATTTTTGGCGCTACTCCCGGCAATCCATTTTTATACAACATAGCAACCACAGGGAAACGCCCGATGAAATTTTTCGCAGAAAACCTGCCATCCGGACTTCAATTGGACACCCAGACGGGGATTATCACGGGAAAAGTCAGCAAGCGTGGCAGCTACCACATCATTCTGAAGGCAAAAAATGAATTGGGAGAGTCGGTAAGGGAGTTAAAAATATGCATAGGAGACACCATCTCCCTGACCCCACCCATCGGTTGGAATGGATGGAACTCCTGGGCCGAGAAGCTGGACCGGGAAAAACTGATCGCCTCGGCAGACGCGATGGTGAGCAAGGGTCTGAGCAACCACGGATGGAGCTTTATCAACATCGACGATTCGTGGCAGGGACCACGGGGAGGCAAACTGAACGCACTTCAACCCAACGAAAAATTTCCGAAAATCAAGGAGATGGTGGATTATATCCATTCCCTGGGACTGAAAGCCGGGATCTACTCCACTCCTTACGTATACAGTTATGCGGGCTATCCTGGAGCCTCCTCCGATTTCGAAAGGGGAGGAGAAAAACACGAACCCATCAAGTCCAACCGAATTTCATCCGGTCCAATCGGGAAATTCCGGTTCGAAAAAAACGATGCCCTTCAAATGGCAGAATGGGGTTTCGACTACCTGAAATACGATTGGCGCATCGACGTGAACTCCACCGAACGCATGTCTGAAGCCCTTAAAAAATCGGGAAGGGATGTCGTTTTCAGCATCTCCAACAATGCTCCTATTGAGAAGGCTGCAGATTGGGCCCGTTTAACCAATGCCTGGCGTACGGGTCCCGACATCAGGGATAGTTGGCCGAGCTTGTATTCGCTGGCTTTCACCATCGACAAATGGGGCGTTTATGGAGGACCCGGACATTGGAATGATCCGGATATGATGATCGTTGGCAATGTAAGTATGGGGCCATCCACGTTGCATCCAACCAAGCTCACTCCCAACGAGCAGTACAGCCACGTGAGTATCTTCAGTTTGTTGTCTGCTCCGATGCTGATTGGCTGCCCCATTGAGCAACTGGACGACTTTACCCTCAACCTGCTTACCAACGATGAAGTCATTGAGGTAGATCAGGATCCGCTGGGAAAATCAGCCCGATTGCTAGCCGATGAAAATGGAGTCCAACTCTGGGTGAAACCGCTGGCGGATGGCTCTTACTGCATCGGATTGTTCAATACCGCCGACTATGGCAAAACTCCCCAATCCTGTTTTCGCTGGGGAGATGAACCCATCAAAAAATTCAACTTCAATTTTGAAAAGGCTGGATTGAAAGGCCAATGGTTGCTTCGGGATCTGTGGAGACAAAAAGAGCTGGGTATTTTCGACGGTACCTTCCCCACCGAAATTCCCCATCACGGAGTAATCCTGGTAAGGATGACACAAATATTAAAATAAGGATGAAAAAATTAGCTGCCTTACTACTGTTGGCTTTATTTTCTTTGGGCATTCAAAAATTGAACGCCCAGGGCGACCTGACCAAATATGTGTTGCCTGTCACAGGATCTCAAAACGAGTACCAACTCTCCAACGGCAACATCTATCCCTGTATCGCCCTGCCTTTTGGAATGAACCACTGGACTCCCCAGACGGCAGCGAACGGGGAGCGCTGGCAGTACACCTACAACGCCTTCTACATCACCGGATTGAAGGAGACCCACCAACCGAGTCCGTGGGTCGGTGACTATGGAGTACTTTCCCTGCTCCCCACGGTTGGTCCGAAAAAATTTCTCGAGAAGGACCGCCAAAGCTGGTTCTCCCACAAAACAGAAGTGGCCGCACCCAACTATTACAGCGTCTACCTGGCCGATGCCAATGTCACGGCTGAACTTACCCCCAGCGAACGTGGCTGCCTGATGCAGTTTACCTTCCCCGAAACGAAGGAGGCCAACGTAGTGATTGATGCCTTCGATCAGGGGTCGTTCGTCAAAGTCATTCCGCAAGAGAACAAGATCGTGGGATTCTCTACCCAGCATAGTGGAGGAAAGAAACTGCTGCCGGAAAATTTCAAAAACTACTTCGTGGTCACCTTCGATAAACCCTTCGACAGCTATTCGGCCTGGCTCGACAGCGGTTTTGTGGCCGGCAAAAGCGAAGTCTCAGGTAAGCGAACCGGTGTGGTAGTTACCTTCTCCACAAAAACCGGTGAAAAAATCATGGCAAGAATAGCCTCCTCCTTTGTCAGTCAGGAGCAGGCCGAACTGAACCTTAGCCGGGAGATTGGGAACAAGAGCTTCGCGCAAATCCGCGAAAGCGGAAAGAAGGTCTGGAACGGTTACCTATCCAAAATCCGTATTGGCGACCACGAGATGGACGACCTCGACCACGTACGGATGTTCTACACGGCTTTCTACCGGACCCTGCTCTATCCGCGCGAGTTCTTTGAATACGATGCAAAAGGAGCAATCATCCATTACAGCCCCTACAACGGGAAGATCCTTCCCGGCAGGATGTACACAGACAACGGTTTCTGGGACACCTTCCGGGCCGTGCACCCCTTCTTCAACCTCTTCTTCCCGGAGGTAAGCAAAAATATCCTGGAGGGATTGGCCAATACCTACCGGGAAAGCGGTTGGTTGCCCGAATGGGCCTCGCCGGGTCATATCAGATGCATGATCGGCTCCAACTCCACTTCGCTGGTTGCTTCTGCCTTGCTGAATGGCGTAAAATCGGAGGATGCCGGAGTGCTCTGGGACGCAGTTTACAAGAATGCATATCACGTTCATCCGGAGGTCTCCTCCGTCGGACGGGCGGGCATCGCAGCCTACGATTCGCTGGGGTATGTTCCCTGCGACGTGATCGGAGAGAGTGCCGCCCGTACTCTGGAATACGCGTATGCCGATTTCTGCCTGTACAAGCTGGCCATTGACCAGAAAAAAGATCGTTCGATCGTGGAGGCCTTCCGGAAAAGGGCAGGAAACTATAAAAATCTATTTTACCGGAAATACAACCTGATGGCAGGAAGGGATTCGAAAGGCAATTTCAGGCAAGATTTTAATCCTTTCGCCTGGGGCGGCGACTTCACGGAGGGCAACAGCTGGCAATATTCGTGGAGCGTTTTTCACGATCCGGCCGGACTGGCCAAATTGATGGGAGGGCAGAAAGTATTTGTGCAGATGCTCGATTCGATCTTCAAGATGCCACCCATCTTCGATTTCAAGGCTTACGGAAAGGTGATTCACGAGATGCGGGAGATGCAGATCATGAACTTCGGGCAGTATGCCCACGGCAATCAGCCCATCCAGCACATGATCTACCTATACGATTGGGCAGGTGAACCCTGGAAGGCCCAATACTGGTCGAGGCAAGTGATGGAGCGGCTCTACCATCCCACCCCCGACGGATATTGCGGGGATGAAGACAATGGTCAGACTTCAGCCTGGTACCTCTTCTCTGCACTTGGTTTCTATCCGGTTTGTCCGGTTACGGGAGAATATGCCATCGGCTCTCCCCTCTTCAAAAATGTAACCATCACCCTTGCCGGCGGGAAGAAACTTGAACTGCTTGCAGATCAAAACAGCACCGAAAATGTCTATGTCAAAGAGATCAAATTGAACGGATCGCCCTATACCAAAAACTATTTTCCCCATCTGTTATTGCAAAATGGTGGGGTGATCAGGTACGGAATGGCATCCAAACCAAATATCAAACGTGGGGTGAACCCGGCAGATTTCCCCTATTCGTTTTCACTGGACAGTGCAACAAAAAAATAAAAAGTCATGAAGGAATTCAACAGACGAAATTTTATTCAGATGTCCGGAACAGCAGCCGTTTCGGCAATTGCAATCCCTACCATCATTTCCGCCTGTGCCCGAGGGAAAAACGGCCACGTTGCCCCATCCGACAGGATCAACCTGGCCTTCATCGGATCCGGAAACCAGGCGATGAACGACATCCGCGATTTCATCACCGACAAACGGGTTCAGATTGTCGGCATCTGTGATGTCAACAAACAAAGTACCGGATACTGGGATGGCAAACCGGGAGGACGGGAAGTTGGCATCAACCTCGTCAACGATACTTACTCCCAGCTTTATGGAAAAAAATATGACTCCTGCCGGGGATTCGAAGATTTCAGGGAGGTGATTGCCCGGAAGGAGATCGATGCCGTGGAGGTGGTCGTGCCTGACCATTGGCATTCCATCCCGGTGCTGATGGCCGCCAGGGCGGGAAAGGACATCTATTGCCAGAAGCCGCTGGCCCTGACGATTCCCGAAGGAAGGGCCATGGTCAATGCAGTAAAAAAATATGGCGTCATCTTTCAGACAGGCAGTCAGCAGCGTTCGGACGAGAATTTCAGGCGGGTGTGCGAGTTGGTCAGAAATGGCCGCATCGGAAAACTGCAGACGGTCGAATGCGGTCTCCCGGCAGGAACTCCCGATTATGGAAAGACCGGTCAGCTAACACAAACCATCGCTGTGCCGGCTGGATTCGACTACAACACCTGGCTGGGTCCGGCTCCCGAAGCACCCTACTGTCCGGCCCGCACCCACGTCAACTTTCGCTGGGTGCTCGACTATTCAGGCGGTCAGGTGACCGATTGGGGCGGACATCACCCCGATATCGCCCAGTGGGGAATGGATACCGAACACACGGGGCCTGTCAGAATTCAAAATGCAAAAGCCGAATGGGCGGTTCATCCCATCTGGAACACAGCCACGGAATATTATTTCGAATGCATTTATGCCAGCGGAATGAAGCTGATCATTTCGAACAAACTCCGTGGAGGAGTCACCTTTCGTGGCACCGAAGGCTGGGCGTGGGTCAATCGTGGCAAAACAAGTTATCAATTTTTTCCTGAAAACATAAAAGATGCTGTGATCGGCGCGGATGAAATCCATCTCTACAAGAGTGACAACCATTTCAGGAATTTTATCGACTGCGTACTCTCCCGAAAGGAGACCATCGCTCCTGCAGAGATTGGTCACCGCTCCATCACGATGTCTCATTTGGGCAATATCGCCATGCGACTGCAACAGGATCTCGATTGGGATCCCGTAGCCGAGAAATTCATCGGCAATGATGCCGCCAGCAATCTGCTATCCAGAAAAATGAGGGAGCCCTGGGCATCTGTTTACAAGGAACTTCTGGTCTAATTTTTAAAATAGAAACGATGAAGAAAATGATTTTCATTTTGGGATTATTCCTTTTTGTGGGAAATGCAAATGCCCAGAGCCGCATCGACTCGCTCGATGTTTATGGCCGTGAGGTGTTTATGCCGGCCGCCCAGTACAAGTGGGACTGGGGTCAGGCCACCTTCCTGAATGCGATGGTACACCTTTACCGGAACAAGCCTGAAGCGCAAAAGAAGACTTATCTCGATTACATCCAGACCGCTATGGACCATACCCTGAACGATGCAAGTGGTGTCCATCCCAATGCGGTGGCTTCCGGGCACGGAATGGCTTTTTTAGCCAAAATCACTTCGGATCCGAGGTACATCGAGAAGGCAGAGAAGATATTCGCCGACTACCTGACCACACCCCGCACCAAAGCTGGTGGCGTGTCACACCGGACCGAAACGGTCGAGATGTGGGACGATACCATCTACATGATCAGCATGTTTTTGTTTGAGATGTACAGATACACGGGTGATGAGAAATACCTGGCTGAGTTTCAAAAGCAGTATTTCCTGCACAAGGAAAAACTGGCGAATAAAAAATGGGGCCTCTGGGTGCATGGCTACGACGACGACAACGACGACTACAAGGACCGCTGCTGCCAGTTCGGCTGGGCAAAAATGACACCACAGCGTACCAGTATCGAATTCTGGGGACGTGGAAACGGCTGGGTCGTGATGGCCCTGTCCGACGCGCTGAATACGGTTCCTGCCGGATCGGCCTATTTCAAAACCTTTGCCAAAGAGCTCCGTGCGATCACTAAAAAACTCCCTGAACTTCAGGATCCAAAAACAGGGATGTGGTTCCAATTGCCCATTTACCCCAACGATCCGGCCAACTTCGCCGAAAGTTCCTGCACGGCGATGTTTGCCTACGGAATTACGATTGGCCTGGAGCAAAAAGTGCTGAAACAAAAAATTTTCCTGCCGGTGGTCAAAAAAGCCTATGCCGGACTTCTGCAGAATGCCACCAAAAGTGAAGGGAAATATTTGATTCCAACCAAGGTTTGCGAAGGAACTTGCATCGGCGACAAGGCTTACTATTTTGGCCGGAAAACCAAAGAAGGGGTCAATTATGCCATCGGGGCCTACATCCTGTTCGGAATTGAATACGAAAAACTTCAGGCAAAATCCAAACCATAACAGACTTAAGGACATGAAAAATTATACAATTGGAAGAAGATTTTTGATCACCCTCCTTTCCCTGATCCTGTTCACGCTATTCTCATTTGCCGGAGAGGTCAAGCCACCCTATTCCAAAAAGGCCCTGCTTGCTGAACTGGTCAAACTGAACGATCAGGATATACCAGGCGCAATAAGCCGGCAATGGACCCATCCAACCGACACCTATTGCGGAGCTGTGTTCGATGGCGACAGCGTGGTATCTCCCATCGGTACTGCCCAGCTCATTCAAAACCTGATCTGCAGCTACGTCTCCCCGGATTCGAAATATTACAAATCCAGGGAGATTCTGGATCACCTAACCTTAGCCGCCAAAGGATTGCTGAACCTGCAGCACGAGGATGGTACCGTCGATCTCCTCTCCGCCAACTTCCACTCTACCCCCGACCTGGGATTTACCATCTATCCGCTTTCACTGGCCTGGTCGATCATGGGCAAGAACGAACAATTGAATTACGGCGAGTTTCCCGCTATAATAAAACAATACCTGCTCAAGGCAGGCAAGGCCCTGACGGTCGGCGGTATCCATACCCCCAACCACCGCTGGGTGGTCTCCGGGGCCCTGGCCTGGCTCGACACCTTCTTCCCAAATCCGGAATACAGGGCCCGGATTGAGCAGTGGCTGGCAGAGAAAATCGACATCGATCCCGATGGCCAGTACAACGAAAGAAGCACGGCCGGCTATACCCCCGTCACCAACAGAAGCCTGCTGAAGATTGCAAAAACATTGAACCTCGACTATCTTTTCGAAGACATCCGCAAAAACCTGAACCTCACCTTCTACCTGGTCCATTCGAACGGCGAAATTGCCACCGAATCCTCCAACCGTCAGGATAAGTACCAGCAAAGCAACATGGCAGGCTACTACCTGGCCTACAACTATATGGCCATTCACGACAAGGACGAGCGCTTTGCAGGGATGGTCAGGTACATCGAAAAGACGGTCCAGCTAAACCAGCTCAGCTACTTGCTCCCCTATCTGCTCGAGGATGCCTCCCTAATGCAGGAACTTTCCGAGGGAACCCCCATTCCGACCAACTACCACAAAAATTTCAAATTCTCAGACATGGTCCGGATCAGGAAGGATCAAACAGATCTATCGATCATCACCAACAATACCACCTTCTTCACCTTTTTCAAGGGAGAGGCAGCCCTGGAGGCGGTCAGGCTCTCCTCTGCCTTTTTCGGAAAGGGGCAGTTTCAGAGCCAGCAGCTGGTACAAGAGGGAGACAGCTACATCCTCTCCTCCACCATCAACGGTCCCTACTACCAGCCTCTACCCAAGGAGAAAATTCCCGCCGACGCGGAAGCCTGGGGAAAAGTGCCCAGAAGCGAACGGGAACAGTCGCAGATACAAATCCTGAAAACCAAAGTCACCATCACCGAAAAAGAGGGGAAAGCCCGTATCCGGGTGACGGTGGATGGTCCGAAGAATCTTCCTGTTACGCTGGAGCTTGGATTTCGTTCGGGGGGCACCCTCACCAATGTAGTGCCGAAACCGGGCATCAGCAATGCCTGGCTGGCCAAAAACGGCGAATATGCTACCTATCAAAAGGGCAACGACGTGATCAAAATCGGTCCGGGCCTCTGCGCCCACAAATGGACCCAGCTGAGGGGAGCCCTTCCGAAACTGCAGGCCGATTGCCTCTACTTCACCAGTTATGCTCCCTGCGAATTTGAATTCACCGTTGAATAAGCGGTTAAATAGCCAAAAAAAGATGAGACACACCCGGTTTGTCCTGCTCCTGCTGCTTGTCACCTGCTCACTGACCGACAGAATCATTGGCCAGAATACGAAGGAAAGTCAACCTGTCATTTCCAGGGAATACGGCTACAACCACCTGTCGGGTTACCTGAAATCGCTGCTGGATCAGTATCTGGATACCTACTTTCCTGCCGGGATGCAGATGGATCAGGTGCTCACCGATCTGGCCAGTTTGCGAAACACCACCAGGGTGGCAGAGGCACTTCTGTTCAGGAACCATCCGGGAGACAAGGAAAATGCGATTACCATCCTAAGATGGATCCTGAAAAATCAGCACACGGATGAATCCAGCGATAGCTATGGATTGTGGAAAACCAATCTGCAGAAAGACAGGCTCGACCAAAACTGGCGGGAGTTTATCGGATGCGACCTGATCCTCATTTATCACAACTACCAACAGATTTTGCCAGCCGACCTGGTAGCCGACATCCGGACCGGACTGATCCACGCAGCCCACGGAGCCCTCAGGCGCAATGTAACAGCCGAATATTCAAACATCTCCTCCATGAGTGCGTTCCTGATGAACTTTGTTGGAAATGAATTTCAAATCGATGAACTCAAAAACGGCGGACTGAACAAGGCACACGAAATCTATCAACTCTACAACCGGTGTCATACCTTCAGCGAATACAACTCCCCCACCTATTACGGGGTCACCCTGATTGGATTCGCCCTATGGCGCCAACTCTCAAACGGTGAAATGAAAACGATGGGCAGCTATCTTGAAAATTCAATCTGGAACGAAATTGCCTCCAACTACCAACCCCGACTCAGGAACCTGACAGGTCCCTATTTCAGAAGTTATGGGATGGACATGCAGAAATACCTTTCAATCACCGGTCTCTGGATGGCCGTAGCGCTGGACGATAAAAATCTGGCCCCCATTCCGAAAACGGATGGAGCCAAAGAGGATGAGCTGGGAAACCTGGCTCCTATTCTTCACCTGGGACTATCGATCCCGGAGAAAGTACTTCCGCTTCTGAAGGAAAATAACGAAGTCAGGGTCATCGACAGGATGGTCCCTGACCACGCCTTCGGTGATACACTGAAACGGGTCACCGCCGCCATCCACCCCGACTGGATGATGGGTGGCATCTGGGGAAGCAGGCGGGTTTTCGCACAAATAAAAACCGGAACCATCCATTGGCAAAATGGTTCAGGTGAATCGGAATGGCTGCTGGTTCCCGGCGAAGGTACGACCAACGTCAGGGTCACCAAAACAAAAATGTCCGTTTTCAAGAATGCCGTAGCCAGTCGTGAATTCACCATTTACCTCTACGCCAGAGATGTTTCGGTATCCTATTTCTCTGAAAAATGGTGGAAATTTTCCACTATGAAATTCGAAGTAAAATCCTTATTAAAAATAGAATACAAAATAGTGACGGATCCGGCCATTTTGCATCATGTATGCGAACTCTCAGAAAACTATCCGGCAGTCATGAAAATCACGCTGCACATTCCGTCAGATTGGAAGAACGAACAACCCCTGGTTGAAATAACTCCAACCAGGTAAAATGCTGCATATAATTTACGAAACAGTGATAAAAAATAAATGAGTACAATAGAAAAAAATCAGATCAGACTACCAAACCTCATCCGCAAAAAATATTACTTGCTACTAGCAAATAACTAGACGGTAGCTTGAAGCAAACCGATAAATGAAAACACAAAAGATAAAATGAAAAAATTTCTCCTGATACTCCTCCTAAATGCCTGCGGCCTATCCACCCTCCTCGCACAAAACGGGACGAATCCCACCTTCCCGCTAATGCCTGACCTGGCGGCACGCAAGGCGACCCTCGAGCGCGACTGGACGGCCATGCAAAAATCCCCGCACCAGCTGGGTGTCAGGGACGGATATCTGTTTTTACTGGATGCGCTGGATGCCCGGTTCCTGACCGACAAGCAGGTGGAATGGACCCTGAAGGAACTGCAGACCCGTGCCATTTCGGATACCACGGCCCGCAGCTACGGCAACATGTACTGGGGATGGAGCGAAACAGGCGGGGATGTAGGCGATGGCAACAACGTGGAGTTTTGTGTCCAGTACGGCATTCTGATCAAAATCCTGTTCAACGACAGGCTTTCGCCGGAGGCGCGCAAAACCCTCGACCAGATCTTCGCCCTGGCCACCATCGGGATCAGAAGACAAGAGGTACGCGTCTCCTATACCAACATTTACGTGATGCGGATCTGGAACATGGTGGCCCTTGGACAGGTCTACCACAAACCCTCCGTAGTGGAGGAAGGACGAAAATTTTTCGATATCTGGCTGAACCACGTCTCCCGATTCGGCAACCGCGAATACGACAGTCCAACCTATTGTGGTGTCGACCTCGAATCGCTGCTGCTGATCCACCGCTATGCAAAAGATGCCGACATCCGGGCAAGGGTGACGGATGCGATCCGTTTCTTCCTGAATGACCTTTGCTCCCATTACCACCAGGCCGGTGGTTTCCTTGGCGGAGCGCACAGCCGCGACTACAACCGCGTCTTCAGCCGCGACCTGCTGGAAGAAAAATACCTGAATCCCTTGTTGGGAAAGCCCAGCACGAACAACCATCTGTTTCACGAGGTCTGCCTCACTGAACTCAGGGAAATTGGATTGTCTGCAGAACAAAAGGAGCTGATGAACCGCAAAAACAGGTTCATCGTCCAGCGGTGGGACAGTCTGGCAAACAGCTATGCCTGCGACTACGTCGGCAACAAATTCTCCATCGCCACCTCCAACCAGGCCTACAGTCCGGATGACAAGCCCTTTGTCATCTATCTGGGTAGTCCGAAAATCCCCGAAATGCCCAACATCGCCTTCGTGATGGAGGGGCGCGACGACCATTACGGTACCTGGCAAAGTGAAGGATTGGGAGATAAGCTGAAGAATCTGATGCCTGCCAACTATCCTGCCAACGGCGGATGGGGCAAGACCAGGCACCTGATGCCTTTCATGCAGTCGGCCCAAAACAAGGGAGAGTTTGTGATGCTGGTGCTGGGAGAGAAAGACCACAACTGCATTAAAAACTACCTCAACTCGACCATCATCCTGCCCAATGCCTTCGATGAAATCTGGATCGGAAACAACCAGGCGAAGGTTCCCGAAACAGGTGGAAAACTGCTCCTTGATGGCACCAATACTTTCTTTGCGCGATTTGAGGATGTAGCTATCGCCTTTCGGATTCTGTGGGACAATGCAGACAAGGGTGTGAAGGCAGCTATCTACAACGACGGCTTTAAATATGAGTCACACAGGGAGAATTTCCAGTTAAAAAACAATGCGGCCCTGCGCCTTACCCTTCAACATCCGGATAACGGCAAAGCCGGGATCGCCATGTGGTGGAAAGTGGAAGAAGGAGTTAAAAGTGATGCAGATTTTTTAAGATTCAGGCAAAAAGTGTTGAATGCACCCACTTCCGTGGATGAAAAAAATGGCGTGCTAGACCTCTCCGTTTCGACCCCTGCCGGGAAACTCGGGCTTAAAACTGACCTCAAAAACAAAAAACGATTGGAATACTACAATCCAACCCCTTTGCCGGAGGGCTATCTATTCAATGTAGACAGAGTGGAAATTGGCAAACCCATCCTGGAAAAATACAAACTAAAAATAATCCAATGAGACTACTGACAATTATTTCATTAATTTTTTGCTCCGTTGGTGCAATAGCGCAATCCAATAACTTGGAGCTTTGGTACAAGAAACCGGCCCAAACCTGGACCGAAGCTCTGCCTGTCGGCAATGGCCGCCTCGGCGGAATGATCTATGGCGATTTCAGGCATGAAAACATCCAGCTCAACGAAGAGAGTGTATGGGCAGGAACCAAAATGAACAACAACAATCCCGGTGCAAATGCTCACCTGGGAGAAATCCAGCAGGCGATCTTTCAGAATGATTACAAGAAGGCACTTGAATTGTCGAACAAATACCTGGTGGGAACGCCACCAAATGTCCGTTCCTACCAGCCACTCGGCAATCTCTTTATCAACTATGATTGGAAAAGCGAACCAACTACCTACAAAAGATCATTGAATCTTCAGACGGGTGTCGCCACGACCGAATATACCATCGATGGCAACGCCGTCGTGCAGGAAGTTTTTGTGTCCGCTCCACAGGACATCATGGTAATTAGCATTCATGCAACCAAGGCCTTCAAGGCCGAAGTGTTGCTTTCGCGGGAGTTTGAGCTCACCAACGAGAACAAGGACAAGCGAAAAAAATCAGCGGCTCCCGCTACTTTGTGTACCAACAGTTACAACAACGACAAGGGGATGGCCTGGTACACGGGGCAGATCCTGGATGCGGAATCCCCGTCCAAAGGACCTGCCGGGAAACACATGCGCTACGCGTCAGCATTGAAAGTGCTTTCTGTTGATGGTACTGCCAATTCTTTTGCTTCCGATCATTCAGCCGGGTTTCAGCTTTCATCCGTTAAAAACGTCGTTTTTGTCCTGACCGGAGCCACGGACTACAATCTGGAGCTGCTCAATGCAGATCCAACCATTGATCCCCTTTCCATTTGCAACGGACTCTTTTCAAAAGCCTCCAAATACCAATTGAAGGGGCTGAAAGAGATCCACCTCGCCGACCACCGCTCCATCTTTGACCGCATTCAATTCTCGCTGGGTAAGGACGAATTCTCCAACTTGTCGACAGATGAACGGCTGGCGAGGATGAAAGAGGGAAAAACCGACAATGGTCTGCTGGCGCTCTATTACCAGTATGGCCGTTATCTGCTGATGAACTCCTCCAGGAAGCCGGGCCGCCTGCCTGCCAACCTGCAGGGAATCTGGAACGATTTGTACGAAGCTCCCTGGAATGCAGATTTCCACACCAACATCAACCTGCAGATGAACTACTGGCCGGCGGAAAGCGGCAACCTGGCTGAAACAGTTGATCCGCTGGCTGGATTTCTGGGCAAATTGACGGTTCCCGGGGCAGTTACGGCCAGGGAGACCTACCATGCCGGTGGCTGGACGATGCACCACCTGACCGATCCCTTCGGTGTGACAGGGGTGATGGACGGAGTGTGGGGCATTACTCCGCTGGATGGTCCGTGGATGACCTTCCCGCTGTACGACCATTACGAGTTTACGGAAGATGTTGCTTTTTTGAAAAATGTCGCCTATCCGATGATAAAGGGATCCGTCCAGTTTGTGCTGGATTACCTGGTAAAATCCCCGGAAGGGTATCTGGTCACCAACCCTTCCCATTCGCCCGAGAATTCGTTTTTCGTCCCGAATTCCACCAGTAAGGAAAAATCACAGTTGTGCTACATGCCCACCGTCGACATACACATCATCAATGCCCTTTTCAACAATTTCGTGCACGCGGCCCAAAAGCTGAACCTGGATCCGGACCTTGTTAGCAAGGTGAACGAAGCCAGAAAACAACTGCCTCCGCTTCAGATCGCCGCCAATGGAACCCTGCAGGAGTGGATCAAGGATTATACGGAAGTGGAACCGGGTCACCGGCACATGTCCCACCTGCTGGGCCTCTACCCTTTGAACCTGATTACGCCAAAAGACACCGCTATTTTCAACGCTGCAAAGAAAACACTCGAGCGTCGACTCTCCAATGGCGGAGGCCATACCGGATGGAGCAAGGCCTGGATCGTGAGTCTCTACGCCCGGTTGCTGGAACCCGAAAAAGCCATCCAAAACCTCAACGAACTGCTTTCCAGGAGTACCCTTCCCAACCTGTTCGATACCCACCCACCCTTCCAGATCGATGGAAATTTTGGTGGAGCAGCCGCCATGGCAGAAATGCTTTTGCAGTCGCAAAACGGAGAATTCCAACTGCTTCCTGCCCTTCCCGCCCAATGGCCCGAAGGATCTGTCCACGGCTTACGGGCAAGGGGCGCCTGTACCATCAACCTCGACTGGAAAGATGGAAAACTCACGAGGGTTTCTGTCAGGTCTGACCACGGCGGCGCTTATTCGATCCGGTACAAGGATCGCACCAAACAGATTCAACTCAAAGCTGGCAAAATAGCGGTGTTGAATGGATCTTTGGATTATTGAGAATTTCAATCATACGATTACAAAGATTTCAGAAAATGACCAAAGTGGCTCAATCGATATTCCTGCTGTTCGTGTTGCTCTCCTCCGTGGTGTGCGGACAGAGCACCCCTGCAAAATCGCTGGTCACGACCAATGTCAACTGGCCCGCATTCATGGCACGGCACGATCTGGTCTGGGACCGGCTTCCCGAAGATTATTTTTCCGGAGCCTTTGTTGGCAATGGATTGTTGGGTACCATCCTGTTCCGGGATGACGTGGAACCCAATACCCTTCGTTTCGAAATCGGCAGAACGGATGTTTACGACCACCGCACCAAAGAGGCAAGCGCCTATGAAACCTCGAGGCTTCCGATCGGGCAGCTTCTTTTGACGCCGGTGGGTGAGATTACAAAAGTGAGTCTGCGCACCGATCTCTGGAATGCAGAAATCAGGGGTGTGGTTACCACGAAGGTCGGCACCCTCACTTTTCGCTGCTTCGTCCCTTCCGGAGAGGAGTTGATTGTTTTAAACGTGAAGAGTACCGGAAAGGAATCGGGAGCACAGTTTTCACTGCGTCCCCAGCTGGCCCAGAGTGCCAGGTACATCGCCAAACAGGCCATGGGACTGGAGAAAAACGTGGATTACAAACAGAATCCTTACCCCTATGTCCAAAAATTAGATGGGGTTGAAGTTGCCACGCAGCAGTTGCTGATGGGGGATGATTATGCCACCGCATGGAGCAACAACAAGAATCCGGACGGGTCACGCACTGTGCTGGTGACGGTCGCCAACCGTTGGGGAAAATTGAGAAAACCGGCTTCTGGCTCTGCCGCCGATGCCGTCGCAACCATTAAATCCGCACAAAAAACGAGTGTGGCTGAATTGGAAAAATCCCACCGCAACTGGTGGCACCTTTTCTATCCTGCCAGTTTTGTCTCTTTCCCCGATCCCCGGTTGGAGAGCTTCTACTGGATTCAACTTTACAAACTGGCCAGTGCCACCCATCCGGGGAGACCCGTCATTGATCTGTTGGGCCCCTGGTTCAAACCGACTGCCTGGCCTTTGCTCTGGATGAACCTGAACGTGCAGCTCACTTACTACACCTTTGGGATGACCAACCACCCTGATCTGGAAAAAAATCTTTTCCAGTTGCTGGAAAGGCACAGGGATCAAATGATCGCCAATGTACCGGAAGCTTTTCAAAATGACTGTGCCGGCATCCGAAATCCGGTGCAATACGACGACCTGAACGCTCCCTTGTTTTTGTCGGAAGATAAAAACAGCAACAAGGAACAGAATCTGATCGTGCTTCCCTGGTTGATGCAGCTCTATTACCTGCACAACAGGCGCACCATGGATGAACCAGCCCTCCGCGACAGCGTTTATCCGCTGATGCGCCGTGCCTTCAATGTCTATCTGCGGATCCTGTACAAGGAAGAAGATGGTCAGTACCACATCCCCTACACCTATTCCGATGAATACGGGAATGCCCAGGAGACCAGTCTCCACATCGCGCTGGCCCGGTGGGGCTTCAAGGCACTGATTTCCGTTGCGGAGCGGTTCAAAATCGACGACCCCCTGCTGCCCCGCTGGAAGGAAGCCCTTGCACATCTGCAGGATTACAACATCAACGAAGAGGGTATCATGATCGGGAAAAATGTACCGCTCGCCAAGCCACACCGGCATTACAGCCATCTCTTCGCCATTTTTCCGCTTTATGACCTGAATGTGGAAACAGATTCTATCAGAATTCCACTGATGCAAAAATCGATCCGGCATTACACCGATCTGGATGGCGACAACTGTATCTACAAATTTTCGGGTGCCTCCTCACTCTGGGCCGCACTGGGCGACGGAGAAAATGCACTCAAATGGCTCAACAGGTCACTGGAGCTGCTTCCGCGGTTCGGTACACCTCCCCAGCCTGCACGAATACCCACGCTGACAGCCAATACCTTCTACAGTGAGCGGGAGAATCCCACTTTCGAGTCACCCATTTCAGCCTCCCGATGTATGCTGGACATGCTTTTGCAAGACTGGGGCTCCACCATCCGGGTTTTCCCTGCCATGCCCGCCAAATGGAAAGATGCCTCGTTCCACAACCTGCTGGCCGAAGGGGCCTTCCTGGTAAGTGCCGTCCTGAAAAATGGAAAGACCGAATTCATACGGATCAAAAGCCTGGCCGGCGAACCCTGCCGGGTCAAGACAGACCTGCCGGGAGAGATCAAATGCATCGGTCCGAGTTCCGTTCATATGCATCAAGAAAACGGAATGGTCGGGCTGGGGCTGAAAAAAGGGGAAGAGGTCATTCTCTATGCCGGGAGAAGACCCGAAACTTTTGTCATTTCTGCCCTGCCGGTTCGTCAGGAGGAGATGAACAGCTGGGGAGAAAGAACAACCATCCATCAAAAATAGTCTCATCATGAATTTGTATAAAAATCTTCGACTCATCCTGCTCCTGGGGTCTTTGCTTTCCGGATTTTTCGTCACAATGGCACAGGAATCTGAATTCCAGAAGGGAAACCTGATATATGAGAATTCCATGGCAAAAAAACAGGATGTGGCCGACTGGATCATGGAAGGGCCTGGCAACGTTGAGCTGAAAGACAACTGGATGGAAATCTATTCTCCCGACAAGAAGTACCACCACGTATTCTGGTGTCCGAAAGATTTTCCGGGAAGTTTTGTGGCCGAATGGGAGGCACAGGACCTGGACACCGATGCCGGATTGTGCATCATCTTCTTCTCAGCAAAGGGAAAAAACGGGGAGAGCATCTTCGATCCCACCTTTCCAAAACGCGACGGCACCTTCGACCAATATACCAAAAGCAAATTTCTGAACTGCTACCACATCTCCTACTATGCCAATGGCAGGGACGATCCCGGCAGGGAGATCTCCCACCTTCGGAAAAACAGCGGATTCTATATGGTACAGCAGAAGGAGCCTGGCATCCCGATTAAATCAACGGCCGTTCACCACCTCAAACTTGTGAAGGACAATGCCCGTATCGTGATGTTTGTCGACGAACGAAAAATCATCGACTGGACGGATGATGGTCAAAAATATGGTCCGGTCCTGCAGGAGGGAAAAATCGGTTTCAGGCAGATGAAATGGACCCATTTCAGGTACCGGAATCTGAAAGTATGGAAACTTGAAAAACATTGAAATAACATACGACAAATTAATATCCAATGGATAAAAAAACCAAGTGGAGTTTAGGTATCGGAAGCATCCTGCTTCTGGTACTTCTCATGAACGGTCATCAAATGGCCACAAAACTGTTCGGTGCTGCCAAATACCAAAATGCCCACATGAATCCCGGCAATGTTACCGTTCCTGTTGCCCGAACATTGCCCTGGAAAACACATTCAGCCTTTGCCGACAGCATTTGCAGCAACTGGGCATCCCTGTCACTGTCCGACAAAGCATTGGACGGGAAAGGGATTGCACCCCGAATCCTGCTGGCCAAACTCTGGATGAAACGCGACATTCCCGAGGTGAACAAGACCATCCTTAAACTTCAGGTTTGGGGAGTATCGGGCTCCTCCTGGGCACTGAATAAAAAAGGGGACTACGATTTCTCGATCACCATCTATACCACCATCCTCTACCTATTTGGCAACCAGCCGGATTTGCTTTACCCCGAAACAAAGGACTATTTGCTGAAGGTCCTCCTGGTAGAAGAGGGAAACCTCTTCCGCACAACGGCACCACGAACGCTCGGATTGGTGCGTGAAACTGAAAACCACGTCCTGATGACGGAGGGCTCCCGCTACCTGAAAAACAGGTGGCTGGCAAATCATGGAGAAAAAGATTCAAAATACGACAATCTGCAGAATGGCATGGAGGAGAAACTGATGGCGTTCATGAACGAGATGCGAACCGACGGTCTCTATGAGTTCAACTCCCTTCCCTACATCGGGTACACCATCACGGCACTGCTCAACCTAGAGGCTTTTGGCTCAGAAAAATTGCGCGCCGAAGCCCGGGAGGTGCTCGATTTCATGAACTGGAGCTATGCCCTTGGAAGTTACCAGCTCAAGCATTATCCCCCGATGCGGCGCAGGTACGAAAAGGCAGGGATCACGGAGATCACAACCGATTACCAATCCGTTTTCATGAAATCCTGGTTAAGTTTTTCTCCGGTCCAGCATTTCAACAAAAACATCCACAGCGGCGAAGTTCACGCGGTGATGGGGGCGATTATGCCCTATCGTCCTGCCGACAAGGTGGTAGAAACGATCTTCGACAAAGGAGACGGCTACTTCGTTCAGATGGGTCACGGCCAGGAATCATCGCCCGAAATCTATTCGGCAGGAAAGAAATCCCTGCTCTCTGCCGGTGGCGTCAACCGCGGCACACGCTCCATCATTGTAGCCAGGCCCATTTGCCTTTTCCTGAATGAGGATGCGGAGAACCTTTCTGCCATTTTTCATCTGGCAGGTCCAGGTACCGATTTCATGAAATGGAACAACACCGGGGTCTTCAAAAATTTTGCCTGTGCTGCTGGACCTGTTTTCGTCCCTGACGAATATAAAACTGCTGCCGGGAATGAAAACTGGAGAATATACACCACCAAAGACAGTCTGCTGATAGCCGTCCATTCGACCCTCAATTTTGGAATCCTGGCCCTGTTCAACCATCAGTCTCCGGATGAGCTGGTCAAAAAATTGGCCGAAGCCAACCCTGACCCGGAAAAACTCAAGTCCTCCTTCCAGTTTCCAGCAGGTGCTAAAATCGAATATGAGGTGCTTGCACCAAAAGACAAATGGGTGATAACTGGGGTAGATGGCAAGCCTGTTGACAGGGAATATGACAAATGGGCGTTGATTGAAGGAGATTTATACTGTATGCCAAAGCACGAATAATTCAATGTATTAGAAGTATAGAAAAGAAAAAAATAGCCTACGATAATTACTTAAATTCGTTCGTTGTTGCTGTTCTTATCTAACAAGTTTATTATGCAAAAAATTACTTTCACCATCCTATTTATGCTTCTGTTTTTTTCAGCCTTTTCTCAGGAGACTCCCGCCAAAACGGATACCTTAAGAAAAGACGCGCTCAATGTGTATATGGATGCATCTGACTATATCCGAAAGGAAATCCCTTATGTAAACTATGTGAGAGACATTAAGGATGCCGGGGTTTACATCATCTCAACCAACCAGAATACAGGCTCAGGCGGAAGCAAGTTTACCTATTTTCTCGTTGGCCAGTTGGAGTACAAAACCATGCGCGACACGCTCTCATTCGTCACTTCACCGGATGAAACACAGGATGGGATAAGGGTAAAGATGGTGAATGCCTTAAAGATGGGGCTCATGCGTTATGTGGCCAAAACACCCCTGTCGAAATACATGAAGATCAGTTTTAGTGAGCCATTGTCGGAAACAGTCTCCTCAGATAAATGGAAAAGTTGGGTTTACAGGGCCACTTTCAATGGATGGCTGGATGGTCAGCAAACTTACAAATCGACCAACCTGAACGGGAATATCTCCGCCTCCAGGGTAACAGCCGATTGGAAAATCAACCTGACAGGGAGATACAATTATGGAATAGAAAAATTCGATGTGGATGGAGATGTAATCACCAGCAACAACAATTCCAAATCGTTGAATACCCTCGTGGTCAGAAGCATTTCCGATCATTGGTCGTATGGAGGGACTGTTTACGTCGGATCCTCCAGTTACAGCAATTACCGTTTCTCAAGCTCTCTCCTGCCGGGAATGGAATACGATCTTTTCCCCTACTCCCAATCTACCAGGAAACAATTGAGGATACTCTATTCTGCCGGCTACAAATACACCAATTACCTCGACACCACCATTTACAACATGACCAAAGAGGGGCATTGGATGCATTCCGTCAACGTCGCCTACGCGGTCGTGCAAAAATGGGGCTCCATCAATCTTAGCCTCAACTACAGCAATTACCTGCACGATTGGTCGAAGAACAATCTTTCGCTCAACGGTTGGCTCGATCTCCGGGTTGCCAAAGGATTATCTGTCAGCTTTGGTGGGGGTGCCTCCCTGATCCACGATCAACTGGGATTGGTCAAAGGGGGTGCGACCACCGAAGAGGTACTCCTTCGCAGGAAAGAGCTGGCAACACAGTTTCAATATTTTACCAGTTTTGGTTTTACCTATACTTTTGGCTCCATATACAACAACGTGGTGAACCCGCGATTTGGAAACAATGGCGGCGATGGGATGATGATCTCTGTGGGTTATTGACATTCACTTAAAACGATTACAAGAACAATACATGATGAAACTTTTCACGCTATTAACTGCAATTCTTTCCCTATCCCTTGCAACTGTTTCGGCTCAAAAGAGCCTGAAACCGGTCGACCTGGTCTACCCGCAACTCGACAGCGAAAACTCACGCTGGATCTTCTTCTCTTCCGCCTGCCGGCCTTTTGGGATGGTCAACCTCTTCCCTGATACCCGTGTCAATGGAGACTGGGGCAGCGGTTACCGCTACGAAGCCGATACCATCAAGGGGTTCAGCCACATCCACGAATGGCAGCTTTCGGGATTGTCAGTGATGCCAGTGGCCGTTCCCACAGGCAAAAAAGCCAGTTTGTTCGCAGATTATTCCTCCACCTTTTCCCACAAGACCGAAACGGTCCATCCGGGATACCACGTGGTATTTCTGGATCGCTATGCGGTAAAGGCAGAACTGACTGCCACCTCCAGGGTGGGATTTCACAGGTACCGGTTTCCTGGTAAGGTAAATGCGGCGGTGATGATCAACCTCAACGGCGAACTCGGCCCTTGTGTCATCAAGGAGGGGAAGCTCCATCAGCCAGGTCCGCGCACTCTGAGGGGGAGCTTTGTCGATGGCATCACCCGCAGGAGGCCAAAAGACTTCAATGTTTACTTCGAAATTGCCTTCAATGCCGACATCAAATCCCTCGACAAGGACGACAAAACCGGCAACTATCTGGTCAGTTTTGACACTCCCGCCAAGGGAGAACTGCTGATGAAGGCCGCCATTTCCTACACTTCGGAAGAAAATGCCGCCGGTAACATGAAAGCCGAACTCCCGGGATGGGAGTTCGATGCCACCGTCAAACAGGCACAGGAGGAGTGGAACAGCATGCTCGGCCGCATCCGGATCGAAGGCGGAACCCAGCAACAGCAACAACGGTTTTACACCGACCTCTACCACTCCATTTTGGGTCGGCGGACCATCAGCGATGCCAATGGAGCCTATCCCGACAACACGGGCGAAAAGTCTCTGGTGAAGCAGATTCCTTGCGACAAATCCGGGAAACCGCTCTTCAACCAATACAACTTCGATGCCTTCTGGGGAGCCCAGTGGACCCTGAACACCCTCTGGGACCTGGTCTATCCGGAGATCAGCGAGGAGTTTGTGCACTCGATGATGCAGTATTACCACGACGGCGGACTGATTCCCCGCGGACCGGCAGGTGGTAACTATACCTATGTGATGGTCGGTGCGTCAACGACCCCCTTTGTGGTTAGTGCTTTCCAGAAGGGAATCATCAAGGAAAATACGGAGGAAATATACCAGGCACTCAAAAAGAACCATATGCCGGGAGGCATCATGTCCAGGGCCGGCTACGAGCACACCACGGCCCTAGGCGGCGGACTGAATTACTACATCGAGAAAGGCTATGTTCCTTTTCCCCTGCCGGGAGCCACCTACGGCTTCCACCAGGACGGTGCCGGAATGACCCTCGAATATGCCTATCAGGATTGGACCCTGGCCCAGATGGCAAAGGCACTGGGTCACGCAGGTGATTACGGCTATTTTATGAAGCGCTCCCAAAACTACCAGAACCTCTACGACCCCGAAACCGGATGGATTCGGCCGAAAGGGGTGGATGGCAAATGGTATGCTCCTTTCGATCCCTTCGAAGCCAACCACGGCTTCATCGAATCCAACAGCGCCCAGGCAACCTGGTTCGTTCCTCAGGATCTTCCCGGACTGGCCACTCTGATGGGCGGGAACGAGGCTGCGATCAAAAAGCTGGAACAATCCTTTGTTTCGGCCCGGAAGCTGGGTTTCACCTCCGGAAATTCGCACAGCAAGGAGCTGCACCCCGAATACAGCAGAATCCCTATCAACTATGGAAATGAACCCTCCATCCAAACAGCCTACATCTTCAACCTCCTTGGCAAACCAAGACTGACGGAATATTGGTCACGTGAGGTGGTGAATACCGCTTTCAGCGGACTCTCGCCGGCAACGGGCTACAATGGGGACGAAGATCAGGGACTGATGGGCACCCTGTCTGTTCTTTACAAAATTGGGCTGTTCCAGATGAACGGGGGAACCGAGGCCAATCCGGTCTACCAAATTGGCAGTCCGATTTTCGATCAGATCACCATCGAGCTCAATCCGAAGTACTATCCTGGTAAGTTTTTGACGATAAAAACCATCGGCAACAGCGACAAAAACAGGTATGTCCTGTCTGCAGATTTCAATGGCAATCCAGTTGGAGAATCAGGTTTAAACCACAAGGAGCTCGCAAAAGGGGGAGTGTTAACCCTGAAAATGGGAGACCAGCAATAACTACAAGGAAAACAAACTTCGAACTACCATGAGACTAAAAACTGCGCTTGTCCCGATACTTTCGCTAGCCATCTCCCCGCTGATGGCCAAGAATCCGCGTCCCAATTTCATCTTCATCCTCGCCGACGACCTGGGATGGACCGCCACCTCCTCCCCCATCGACAACAGGATTCCGGAATCCAGGAGTGATTTTTACGAGACCCCCAACCTCGACAGGCTCGGAAACCAGGGAATCAGGTTTTCCAACGGGTATGCTCCGGCTTCCATTTGCACACCTTCCCGCAGGAGTATCCAGTTCGGGCAGACTCCGCTGCGTCTGGGCGATGTCACCTTTGCGGAAAACTACAACCCTAAAACGAAGGAGTGGCTCACAATTCCGCGAATGTTGAAATCGATTGATCCTGCTTACAAAACTGCCCACTATGGCAAGTGGGACCTGCGGGCCAACATCTTTCCGGAGGACCTGGGCTACGACGAAAGTGACGGAGATACCGGGAACATCAATGGCGATGTGATGTTCGAAAAAACCGACAAATTCACGGCCCATTTCACGAACAACGATCCCAAGCGGATTGAAACGATCACCAAAAGGGCGCTCAGCTTCGTCAAACGCCAGACCGAAGCGGGGAATCCCTTCTACCTGCAACTCTCCCACTATGCCACCCACGTCGACATCCAGTCCAAGGAGAAGACTTTCCTTAAATTCGATCAGAAAGAGAAAGGGAAGATTCACGACAGTCCAGGCTGGGCCGGAATGCTCTACGACCTGGATGCCGGCATCGGCAAGGTACTGGACCTGGTCGAAAAATTGGGGATCGGAGACAACACCTACATCATTTTTATGGCCGACAATGGCGCCGTGGAGTTTCTGCCGCCCGTCAGCAACCGGCTGGATCCGCCATCCACATTTTCGAAACAGATGATCAACTTCCCGCTCAGGGGAGGAAAATGGACCCTGTATGAAGGTGGGACCCGGGTACCCTTCATCATCAGCGGCCCCGGAATCAAGCCTGGACAGTATTGCCACGTGCCGGTCACGGGATTTGACCTGATGCCCACCCTGGCCGACCTGGCCGGCGATAGGAAGCCCCTTCCGGAGTACCTGGATGGTGGAAGCCTCCACCCCGTGCTGAAGGACCCTGCAGGAGGAAAGGTGCACAGGGCGCATACGGAACTATTTTTTCACCGGTACACGGATGCCTATCCGCACTCTTCCATCCTGGATGGCAATTTCAAGCTGATCAGGTTCCTGAAGACGAAGAAGATCGAGCTGTATGATCTGAGCATCGACCTCGGCGAGGTAAACGACCTGGCCGCCAAAATGGCTGATAAGGTGAAACTGATGGGAGACAAACTGGACAATTATCTGAAAGAGGTCAATTCCGAGGTTTTGCGATCAGATCTACCCAAATCCAAAAAGAAGAAGGACAACGATGAAGATTAAAAAACTTTCATTTACCAGGAATGTTCCTGCCGGGATATTGCAAGGATGGGCCTTTGTCACTTGCCTCATCTTTTCCCTGTCTTTCCTTTCTGCAACCGGAATCAGCGGACAAACTGAGCTAAAAGCAGCCGGGGAGTACCCTGTCCTGCACCCGAAATTCAGGGAGTGGCCGACACCTGCCCTGGATATGACCGTTGCATTCAATCCTCAACCTCTGCTGTGGCCGGCCGTGAAAGGAAAGAATGCTTCCTACGCAGTAAGATTATCCAAAGATTCTACCTTTCGGTCGAAAGAAACAGTGGCTTGGGAAGGAATCAGATGGGCCATGCTCCATCCGCATCAGAAACTTTCCTCCGGGAGATGGTATTGGCAATACCGCAACCGCGCTGAAAAATGGTCCGAACAGAACAGTTTTGTAGTTCCAAAAAATGCCATTGATTTCAATGCCCCTGCGGCCGAAAAATTGCTGGCTGCCATTCCCTCTTCCCACCCGCGTGTGCTGCTGGATGCTGCAAGCCTCAAAAAATTCAGAAAGGAGGCATCCGGTACCACGGAGGCCGGAAATATTTTGGCCGAAGCAACTAAAAATTTGTCCCTTCCTTTGCCGAAAGAGAGCCAGGCGCAACGCATCATCGAAGGTGAAACCCCCGACCAGAACAAGAAACTGGCCCAGCTGGCCAGTCAGTTCTTTAGCAACAAGGTTTACAACACCATCAACACCGCTTGTCAGGCTTACTTGCTTACCGGGGAAGAAAAGTATGCCGTTCAGGCCATCAACTGGGCCCTGGAGGCCGCCACCTGGGATCCTAAGGGGGTCACCTTGTTGAACGATTTCGGAGATGCCAGATGCATGCTCGGTATGGCAATTGCCTTCGACACCTTCAACGGCCAACTGGATTTTAAACAAAAGACACTGTTGGTGGGGGCCATCAAGTCCCGTGCAGAGCGAATCTACAAGAGCTGGATCAACTTCACGGATCCGAAAATTCTCTCCAGTCACGTCTGGCAGCACATCCTCGACTATTTCCTGGAATCCTCGATCGCCATTTACGGTGAAACGCCGGAAGCCGCCGATTGGATCAGCTATGCCTACGAACTCTGGCTCTGCCGTGCACCGGTTCTTGGAGCTGACGACGGCGACTGGGTCATCGGTCTCTCGTATTTCAGATTGAATATGGAAACCCTGCTGAACATTCCGACCATCATCAAAAATTACACGGGTTTTGATTTCATCCGACAGCACCCCTGGTACATACAAAACCCCTCCTGGTTGGTCTATGCACTGCCACCTGGCTCCTCCGGCGACGGCTTCGGCGACAACTCCGAGTTGCTCCTATCTCCGGGAGAAGAGTTTCTGGCCTGGTCAGACGCCCTGAGCAAACTCTCCGGAAATGGCATGGCCTCTTGGTACGCACAGCAAATCGTGAAAAAAGAACACCTGAAGGTGGCTGATTCCGAAATGCTGCAGTGGTTCCGGATTCGTTACCTTCGTGGAATACCGGCACCAAAACCCGATAAAACAGAGACCTGGCCCCAAAGCCGGGCATTCTTCGGTAATGGTCTCGCAGAGTTGCACAGCAACCTGACTGATGTGGACAACGACCTGTTTGTACCCATGCGCTCAAGCCCGTTCGGCTCCTACGGCCACATGCTGGCCGACCAGAACACCTTTAACGTGGTGGCCGGGGGCAAGCGGCTCTTCTTCCGCTCGGGATACAAAGTAGCTATGGACGATCCGCACCGTCTGCTCTGGTACAAACACACAAGGGGCCAGAACGGGATCCTGGTCGACAACCAGGGACAACCCTTCGACGTAGAGTCGTATGGATACATCGCCAGGTTCCTGGATGGGAAATCACTCTCCTATGCCGTTGGGGATGCCTCGTCAGCTTACAAAAGTGACTCCGAAAACCAGGATGCCGGTGTGAAAAAATTCCGCCGACACCTGCTGCTGCTGAAACCGGATATCCTGGTGGTCTACGACGAACTCGAGGCCAAACAACCGGTAAACTGGTCGTGGCTGATCCACAGCCCGCAGAAAATTGGAATAGACAGCGTCCAAAATGCATTCACCTGTTCCAACGGAGTGGTGAATTCTGTTACCAACTTCTACTCCTCTCAACCGGTAAGATGGTCCATGACCAACATCTTTACTCCCCCACTGACCAACTGGACCCAGAAAAGGGACGACGATGGCAACCTGGTGCACTACGAGAACGACCAGTGGCACCTGACCGCCGCCACGACAGGTAAATCAACATCCGTTCGTTTCCTCTCCATCTTCAGGATGACAAAAAATGGTCTCCTGCCGGGAATGCCAAGCGACGTGGTGGTGAACAACAACCAATACAAATTCGCCGGTTGGATCATCAAGGCAGAATTAGACCCTTCGAAATTCCCGATTTTAGAGGCTTCCCGGCAGGATCAACAGGTATTCTTCACCTCCTCCGCTCCATCGCTACTCCTTCAAGGGAAAAAGTACAAGGGCAAAATTGAAGGCAGTTCCAAACTGGCCGAGAGGATCAACAACAAAACAACCTTTTCGGAGGTTGCCGACCAGCTACCGGAAGTCACCAGGGAGATTCCGGACCACGTCAACATGGCCAAACCACGTAAAAAAAATAACAACAATGAAGAATAAAGGATCGCTTGTTGTCGCACTTACTCCACTCCTAATATTGGGAGGAGCATCTCAAACCGGTTGGGCAAAAAAACCGGTCAGGAAACCAAACATCCTCTTTGCCCTGGCCGACGACCAATCCTATCCCTATGCCTCAGCATACGGCACCAAAGGAGTCCACACCCCTGCCTTCGACCAGGTGGCCAAATCGGGGATTCTTTTTTCCAGTGCCTTCGTGGCGGCTCCCCAATGCAGTCCTTCCCGGGCAGCGATTCTCACGGGAAAAAATATCTGGCAATTGGAGGAAGCGGGCACCCACGGCAGTTACTTTCCCAAAAAATTCATGGTCTTTACCGACCTGTTGGAACAGGCAGGTTATGGAATAGGTTACACCGGCAAAGGCTGGGATCCGGGAAACTGGAAGGACGCCGGCAGAAGCCGCAATCCCGCCGGACCCGAATACAATGAAAAGCTGCTGGAGGAAAGTCCGACCAGTGGCATCAGCAGAATCGATTACTTTGCCAATTTTGTAGCCTTTTACGAAAAGAAAGCACCCGATCATCCATTTTTCTTCTGGTATGGCTCGCACGAGCCTCACCGGGTTTACGAGCAAAACTCAGGGCTAAAGGCCGGCAAGAAGCCGGAGGAGGCCTATTTGCCTGCTTTCCTTCCGGATGATCTGGTGGCGCGCAACGACATCAACGATTATGCCCTCGAAATTGAGTGGTTCGACCAACAATTGGCCAAAATCATGAACTTTCTGAAGGAGAAAGGCGAACTGGACAACACCCTTGTGGTCGTCACCGCAGACAACGGAATGCCCTTCCCCTCGGCCAAGGCCAATCTTTTCGAGTTTGGTTCCCATGTTCCACTAGCCATCAGCTGGCCGGCCGCCATCCGGCCGGGTCAGAAGAGTGACAATCTGGTGAGCCTGATCGACCTGGCACCTACCTTTCTCGAACTGGGTCAGGTGAAGGATCAACCGAAGATGACGGGCAAGAGCCTCGGAAATCTGATCCTTCAAAAGGGAACCAATAATGGCGATTCCTATATCCTGACGGGGAGGGAACGGCACACCCACGCACGGCCCGACAACCTGGGCTATCCCGCGAGAGCCATCCGGAACAACCACTATCTCTACGTACTTAATCTCAAATCGGACCGCTGGCCAGCCGGCGATCCCGACGAAGGTAGCGCTTCGAAAAGAGAGTCCGGTCAGGATCGGGGTTACTTCGACATAGACGACTCCCCGACGAAGCAACTGATGATCTATGGTCGCGACAAATGGCCAACACTCTTTGCCGAAGGATTTGAAAAAAGGGCAGAGGAGCAATTGTTCGACATACAAAAGGACGAAGGTTGTACCACCAACCTGGCCTCCGACAGTCATTATGATTCCGTACGCAAAGCGATGAAGGAACAACTGCTGAAGCTGCTTCGGGAGCAAAATGATCCCCGTGTTACGGGAAATGGCGACATCTTCGAAACTTATCCGAGATTCGGGGCGATGAAGGCCTTCCCCGGATTTAAGAAAAAAGGGGAGTACAACGACAAATTCAAGCAACCTGCAAAATGAAAAACCAACTGATTCTTCCAATGGTCCTGCTTTGCGCCACCAATACCGGGGCGAAGCAACAACCGAAAAGGCAGGATGTACCCGTAATCATCATCATGGCCGACCAGCTGAAATACGACCTGCCGGGAAGCCTCATCCCCAATATCCGTAAAATCCGGGACGATGGTGTTGCCTTCACCCGTACCTATTGTGCTGCCCCACTTTGTGTACCCTCCCGCGGCTCCTTCTTCACCGGACTTTATCCCAACCACACCGGTAGCTTTATCAACGGCTGGGGGGAGGAGGACGAACATTACAGCAAGGTCAAGTCTGGAACGCCCAATCTCTACGAGACCATGTCGAAACGATGGGACAGTCACCACGTCGGCAAACAGCATTTCTTCACGGCAGACCAGATCGACAAGGATCCCCATTCAAAAACTACCTGGCTCACGGATGCAGACTACAAAAAATGGCTGAAAGAGCGAAAAATTCCAGCACCCGGTGGTAAAATTTTCAAAGCCAATGCGCCTGAACTGGTTTCCGGCAGCAATACCAGCCTGAAATCCTACTCCATCCCCAGTTTCAAGGAGTATGCTCCCGGACTGGAGAATTTCACGGATCACTATTATGCAGAAAATGCCATCCAGGTCATTGCCCATTCGGATCCAAAGAAACCGCTGCTTTTGAATACGATGTTTCTGGCTCCCCATCCCCCCTACAGCATTCCGGAACCCTACTTCAGCAAGGTGGAACCAACTGACTTTACACTTCCTGACAATGTGGGGGTCTGGTACAAAGGGCAGTCGCCGCTTCAGATGTACAGCCTGACGGGATTTTTGGGCGCCCGGTATTCGCGGCAGCAGTGGGCCGAAATCTGGCCGAAATACCTGGGACTGGTCTGCCTGCTCGACGACGAGGTGGGACGGATCATCGATGCCCTGAAAAAACAGGGCATCTACGACCAGGCAATGATCATCTTCACCGCCGACCACGGAGAGATGCTCGGAAGCCACTCCCTCTGGCAAAAAATGTGCATGTATGAGGAGTCGGTACACGTGCCGATGATCATCAAATTTCCGAAGAGCTATACGCCAAAAGTCAAACAATGCGATATCCCGGTAAGCTTGATCGATGTGTGGCCTACCCTAATCGATTTTCTGGATATCAAAGAGGCCGGACCAACCGACGGAACCTCGTTGATGCCCGCAGTCAGGGGTGAATCGACAGGCAGGGGCCCTGTCTTCATCCAGTACGATGGCAACGGCTCCTACGGGAGCAACCAGCGCTGCATCCTCACCGGCAATTTCAAGCTATTCATCGACACCTTCAAGGATGAGCTCTTCTACGAATTGTACGACCTGGCCAAGGACCCGATGGAGACGGATAACCTCGCCTTCAAGCCCGAATCCGCCCCAAAAGTGAAGGAATTGTTTCAACTGCTCAAAAAACACATGAACGACACAGGGGATTTGCTCAAATTTTCCGACAACAGTTATGAGCACTTTCTGAAGAACTATCCGCAGACAAAAGCAGAATCAAAAGAATAAACAGTTTAATCGTAAAAACAAAATAGATACTCATGAAGCTATTCCTTCAATTGGGCCTTGCCTCCTCCGTCATCTTCTCGACGGATTGCCTCGCAAAAGAGAAACTTCACCAACCATCTCTTGCCAAACTTCCTAACATCGTCTACATCCTCTCAGACGATCTCGGCTACGGAGATGTGATGTGCAACAATGCACAAAGTAAAATTCCTACTCCCAACATCGACAGACTGGCATCCATGGGTGTGCGGTTCACGGATGCCCATTCCACTTCGGGCGTTTGTTCACCCACCCGGTACAGCATCTTAACCGGCCGCTATTGCTGGCGCACGGATATGAAATCGGGTGTTTTACGGGGTTATGGAAGGCCACTGATTCAAAAGGGACAGCCCACCGTTGCCACCCTCCTGAAAGAACAGGGATACACGACCGCTGCCATCGGCAAATGGCACCTGGGACTCGAATGGGTGCTCAAAGCAGGTCACGAGGGGGATATGGCCCACGTCGATTCAAAAAATAAAACCGGCGATGCCATCATCGATATGGACACCGAATCCATTGATCTCACCAAACCACCCACCGACGGTCCTGCCACCCACGGATTCGACTACTCCTTCATCCTGCCCGCCTCGCTCGATATGGAACCCTACTGCTACCTGAAAAACGATACCCTGATATCGCCACTCACGGGTCATACCGACGGCAACAAACTGACATCCGGCTACACGGGCCCCTTCTGGCGTGCAGGGAAAATGTCGCCAGATTTCGAATTCTACAAGGTTCTGCCAACCTTTACGGACCAGGCCGTCAACTACATTCAGAAACAATCGAAAGGCAAGAAACCCTTCTTCCTCTACTTCGCGATGCCTTCGCCCCACACCCCCTGGCTGCCGATCCCTGAATACAAGGGTAAATCGCAGGCAGGCGAATACGGGGATTACGTCTACATGGTCGACGTGATGGTAGGAAGGATCCTGAAAAGCATCGAAGAGGGTGGCTTGGATAAAAATACCATTGTTGTTTTCACCAGCGACAACGGTCCCTACTGGCGCCCCAACCAGGCAGAGCAGTTCGGTCACAAGGCATCAGGTCCTTTCAGGGGAATGAAAGGTGATACCTGGGAAGCCGGGCACAGAATCCCCTTCATCGTTCGCTGGCCGGGACACGTCGCTCCGGGAACCACAAGTCAGGCAACCACCACATTGGCCAACCTGATGGCCACCGTGGCCGAAATCACTTCGGTTAAACCGGAAACCGTTGCAGGCGAAGACAGCTACAGCATCCTGCCGGTCCTCCTCGGAAAATCGAAAACGGTTCCCAACCAGCCTGTGATCGTCGTGCACTCTTCAAGAGGATTGTATGCCATCCGCATGGGCGACTGGAAACTGATCGAAGGAAAAGGCTCCGGCGGATTCAGCATCCCGTTCGACGAAAAATCCATTCAAAGCGATGTCCCGGGACAACTCTACAACCTGCGCACAGATACAGCAGAAACAAAAAATCTCTATGCAACGGAAAAACTAAAAGTGGCCGAACTCACCCTGCTGCTCGACAGCATCAAGAGATTGCCCCGAAAAGGACCGTTGGATTTTCTAAAAAAAATAAATCTAAACCACCTCAATGGGAAGGAAGCAGAACCAAACAATAATCTCACTTCTTTGGATTATCCTCCTGTTGCCGGGGTGGAAAAGTGAGGCGCAGAAAATCCATCTGGAATCGCTGCAATCACCTGTCATTTTCAAGGGAAACGATCACCTCGCCTACCGGGATCCGGCCGTATTGTGCCACAACGGCACCTTCTTCCTTTTTTTCACCCTGACGGAGATTGAGAAGGACGGGATGATATTTATGTACACGGCCTCCTCAAGGAGTACGGATCTTGTCCATTGGACTTCACCCAGGAAGCTTACCCCGAGGGATCGGAACCTCAACTATTCGAGTCCGGGAAACATCCTTCGCTACCGTGGGGAGTGGCTGCTCTGTCTGCAAAGCTATCCCCGGCCGGGAAACACTGTCAGAAACATGCCACAATACGGCAACAATTCCGCCAGAATCTTCCTGCTGAGAAGCAAAGATCTCGAAAACTGGAGCGAACCCGAACTGATGAAGGTGAAAGGGACAACTGTCCCGGTGGCAGATATGGGCAGGATGATCGATCCCTACCTACTGCAGGACAAGGATGACAGGACAAAATTCTGGTGCTTCTACAAACAGAACGGCGTAAGCAGTTCCTGGACCCGCGATTTCAAGGAGTGGACCTTCTTCGGCCATACCGAATCCGGCGAAAACACTTGTGTCATGGTGGAAAACAACCAGTACATCCTGTTTCATTCACCTCCTAACGGAATCGGCATCAAAAGATCCGCCGACCTGAAAACCTGGAAGGAGTGGGGGAAACTGATCACGCTGGGTCAATCAGAATGGGAATGGGCCAAGGGACGTATCACGGCCGGTGCCGTGATTCCCCTACCGGGAATGCCGCAGGCAAAATACCTGATGTTCTTCCACGGCTCCGGACCGCTAACGGAAAAAGAGGGCGATTTCGACAAAAATTCCTCCATCGGAATAGCCTGGAGCAATGACCTGATCACCTGGGTTTGGCCCGGAAAAAAGAAACAATAAGATGAAAAACTTAAGAGAACTGATTACTTTGAAAAAAATTGCCCTGTCACTGATCCTCCTGCTTGTAGTCTCCATCACCTTCGACTACTTCAAAAACAGGGCCATTCAGGTTTATCCAAACTGGCCGCCGCACAATGCCAGGTACCAGGAGGAGAAGATCTACAGCGATCTGGTCACCGGCAATCTGCCCATCGACTGGAACCGTCTGGCAACCACCCTTCAAAATATGGATGACTTCCGGACACCCGGCGTCCTGCAAATCCTCTATGGTTTCGGCGACCAGCTGCCTGACTCTGTCCGCAAAGCCATCGATGCATCCCTGCTCAGTTTCAGGTATTGGATGGACGAGCCGGGCGGGAACTCGATGTGCTACTGGAGCGAAAACCACCAGATCCTCTACGCCATGAGTGAATACCTGGCAGGTCAGCTCTATCCCGACCGAATTTTTACCAACAGTGGTCTGTCCGGCAAAGCCCATATGCAAAAAGCTTCCAAACGAATCCTCGACTGGCTGGGCATGCGCTGGAAATACGGTTTTGCAGAATTTTATTCCAATGTCTACTACAAGGAGGATATCTCAGCCCTGGTCAACCTGATTGAATATGCAGAGGACAAGGAGATCGTGGAGAAAAGCAAGATCATCCTCGACCTGCTCTTCTACGATGTGGCCTCCCAAAGCATCAAAAACGTCTTCAGCAGTGTGAGCGGCAGGGCCTATGAACATACCCGGAAGGGAGGCCCCGTCAACAACCTCGATGGCGTGACAGATTATTTCTGGGGAAATGGCGCCCCCATCCGACCGGGGAAAACCTACGGACTGATGGTCTCCCAAAAATACAAATTGCCCTCCGTCTTTACTGAAATTGCCAAAGACACCGGCAACGTGGTCATCCGCCAGTGCAACGGACTGGACCTGTCCCAGCTGAGAGAAGAAGGATATGAAGGATCGGAAGAGGAGAGCATCCAAATGCAGTTCGGGATGGAGGCCTTCACCAATCCAGGTATCGTAAGGAATACGATGGCCTATGTCCGAAAAAACGGACTGTTCACCAACCTCGCCCTGAAGGATCTGCGAATGCTCAACTATTCCGTCCTGAACTGGCTCCACCTCGAACCGTTCATCGTCAGGCTGATAGATCCCTACAGCAACGGTGTGGCCATTCAGCAGGGAAATACCTACACCTACAAGACAAAGGATTATTCTCTGTTTGCCTTGCAGAACCACCAACCCGGGGGCTATGCCGATCAGCAATATGCCGCCGGTATGAGCATCGGAAACTCCTTCAGCATCTTTCATACCCATCCCGCCCAATGGGAGGACGGTAAACAAAAAACACCTGGTTACTGGGTCGGATATGGACGGTTTCCGTTGGTAGCCCAGGACTCCACAGTCAATCTGGCCATTTACAATTTACCGGACCATAAAAACGTATCCGAAAAGCAACTGCTGAGTTTTACCCACGCCTGGTTTCCTGCCGGGAAGTTCGACAGCGTCCAGGTAATCAGAAATTATGCCTTCGGGAAAAAGGGAGATACCTATTGCGCCCTGATCGGGAGGAATCCACTTCACTACAAATCCGGATCGACAGACGATCTGATTCAGGAGGGAAAACAAACCTGCTGGATCATCGAAGCCGGGTCGCGAGAGAAAGATGGCACTTTTGAGAACTTCTTCCAGCGCATCCTGAAAAACAGAATCTCCTTCGATGGGGAGAAATTAACCCTGTTGTATCAATCAAATAGAAAGGAATATCAGCTGAACTGGGAATCCGGGTTCTCTATCAACCAATTGGCAATCAACACCCGGTACAAACGATTTGATTCACCTTACATCCAGGCGGAAAAGAAGGCAGGGGAGTTGAAATTTCAGTTAAATGGCAAATTTCTCATCCTGAATTTTAACCAAAACAAGCGGGAATTCAACTGAGAGATAAAATGGAAAAATCATTCTTAACCCAATGTTTATTCATTAAATTTGTTGTCCAGTCACCGACTAAAATTGCATCACTAATTCGTTAATCGCCCTAGAAGGGGCATAAAATTCCATTTATGAAAAGAAACATTTTTTTGACATTCACACTTTTTGCTGCAATGCTGATCGCAGCTCCCGCCTTCTCACAAGGGGTAAACCAATTGACCAAAAAAGAGGTTAAAGAGGGTTGGACCCTGCTATTCAACGGTAAAAGTTTCGACGGCTGGAGACAGTGCAACGGAACGGCCATGCCCACCAACTGGAAGATCGAGGACAATTCCATGATGATCTTCACTGCTCCCGACAAACAGCCCGGACAAGGTTCCAACGGGGACATCGTGTTTGCCACCAAAAAATACAAGAATTTTGAGCTCACCGTAGACTGGAAAGCCGGCAAGGCTACCAATTCTGGCATCTTCTACTACGTAAGGGAAGTTCCCGGCAAACCCATCTACTATGCAGCACCAGAAGTACAGGTGCTGGACAATGTGGATGCAGGCGACAACAAACTGGCCAACCACCTTGCGGGTTCGCTCTACGACATGCTTCCCTGCGATCCCAAGACCGTGCACCCAGCCGGACAATGGAATACAATCGTCATCAAGGTGAAAGACGGCGTGGCCACCCACGTGATGAATGGAACGCTGGTGTGCAAATACACCCTCTGGACCAAGGAATGGGATGCCATGGTTGCGAACAGCAAATTCAAATCTTTCCCGGGATTCACGGAAGGTATTGCCAAGGAGGGATTCATCGGACTGCAAGATCATGGCTACTCCTGCTGGTTCCGCAACCTCAAGATCCGCGAATTGTAATCGCTGAAAGAGCTTGACTCTTCAAAATACCGAAAAGCCGGAATTTCGTCCCTAAATAGGAAGAGATTCCGGCTTATTTGCTATTAGCAAGTAGATTGAGCGGTTGATCCCCATACGGGGAAAGACCCCCAATCTTACCCTTGCGTCTATTGACATTAATGCCCTACGGGCAAGGTTTTTTTTGCAAATGATGAATTCAATTCATTCAGACAAACTTTTTTGTCAATCCATTCAAAAGATAAATTGCTAATTTTTATTGAAGAATTCTATTCATTCGCAAGATCACAGTTCCCATCCCAGCCTTTGCCCGTAGGGCATCAATGTCAATAGAATGCGTCTCTCCAGAGACCAACTTTCCCCGTTAGGGGATGAACAATTTAAATCCCATTGATAGCATAAAATTCCATAGCAGATATCGCTATTCATATCACGTTTCTTTCGTTTTTGATCAATTTTTGCCTTAAATTTATTGGAGCCAAATCCTGAAACGAAATGCCAAATACCTATTGTCAACTTTATGTTCACTATGTTTTTGCAGTTCAAAACAGGATGTCTTTGATTCGTCCTGAATGGAAAGAACATCTTTATCAATATTTAAATGGAATTATCGTTCACCAGAAAAATCATTTGTATGCCGTAAAAGGTGTTTCAAACCATTTGCATATATTGGTAAGCATGAATGCCAATCAATCCCCGTCTGATCTAATGTATTATCTGAAGAGATGTTCTTCAATCTGGATAAATAATGAAAAATTAGTTGCAGGCAGATTCTCCTGGCAGGATGGATTTGGAGCTTTCAGTTATGGAAAATCTCAGATTTCCTCATTAATCCAATACATTGATAATCAAGAGAAACATCACTGCAAACAATCTTTTAATGATGAATATCAACAGTTTCTAAGATTATTTGAAGTAGATTACAATCCCAAATATCTATTAAAAGATATTCAGTAAAAATTTTCTGAGATAGAAGTTTAAAAGCACGCAATAGTTCCGGTTTATCCCCATACGGGGGAAATGCCCCCGAACTTGCCCTTGGTTCTATTGACCTGTATGCCTTGCATAGAAGGATTTTAATTCCTGGTTATCCCGTGGTGCCCTGTCAAAATATATTTAAACGATTTCAGATCCGGCAACTGCTTCAACGATTCAATCTGCTTGGGGGTATCCATGTTGAATGCCTTTACGAAATGTTCTGCCTTGCCGTTGACAACGATCAAATTGTCACCCGTTACCAGGTAATCCTTGCCGATCACAAAACAGACAGAACCGGGTGTATGACCTGGCGTGTGAAGAATCTTGATTTGCAATCCGTCGATGGAAAGGGTATCGTTGCTGCCGAATAGGGTATAGGGTCCAAAGGCCCAATGCGCTTTGAATGGTCCCATCTTGGCCGTCGTACCGTTGATCATCTGCTCCTCCTCGCGGTGCAGGTAGATTTTGGGATTCGTCAGCAAAGGAATGGCCGCTATATGATCCCCGTCCGTATGCGTCAAAAGCACGGTCGAAATCTGTTCCGGCGCAATGCCCAGTTTTTTCAGTTGTTCAAGCACCGAACTCTTGCTGAAACCCGCATCCACCATCAGGTAGCTCTTCTTGCCCTTGAAAATATAGGCATTCACAAAATTATCCTTCACACAGAAGACCGAATCATTGATCGCCGAAGTTTCGGCAGGTGTCATCTTACTGGTTCCAATTTTGAAGTTGAGGTAGAATCCGGCTCCAGCCAACACCAGCACCCCAACTACCGTACCAATTCCCCACAGGGAAATTTTAACTGCTTTTTTCATGGTCCTAATTTTTATCCTCTAAATTTCTTATCCATCATTCATCATTCACTTAAACTCGACCTCCACCACAACAATTTCCGACTTTCCCACCGTTCGTACCGGAGGTCCCCACAACATGATTCCGCTGGTCACAAACACGTTTGTATTCAAAACTTTCCGGTAGCCCCAGCTCAATGGATAGAAATTTTTTAGGATCAGGTTAAGTGGAAAGAGCTGGCCATTGTGGGTGTGGCCCGAAAACTGAATATCCACGGCTGTTTTGCTGTTTAAAACGATGTCCGTGGGACGGTGGTCCATCAGGATCGCAGGCAGTGAATCGGAGGCGGATTTCATCAGTACGCCAATCGGTTCCCGCTCATATTTATTGTCCAGCCTTCCCGCAAGGCTAAACGCGTGGTCAATGGATACCACCGAATCGCTCAAGACCGTCATTCCCGCCCTGTCGAAAAAGCCGCCCTTCCTTTGGACCCCATAAGCTTCGTGGTTACCCAATACGGCAAAAACCCCATATTTGGTTTTGATCTCCCTGAACATTTTGGCAATCCGATCCAGCTTTTTACCCTCACCGATACCCTCCACGATATCTCCGCCAAACAACATCAGATCAGGCTGGATCTGAGCGATTTTATCGGCAAACCGCTCCACGAAATGGATGTCCGTCCGCTCCTTCAAATGAAAGTCTGCCACGAAGGCAATTTTAAGATGATCGATCCTGGCAGACTTTCGCGGAACGACGACCTTGTATTCGGTGGTCTGGATGTTATTGAAATTGAAGATCCCAAAAACATCAATACCTAGCGGGACAATCAAAAGAGCAGAAAAAGCAATGATCCTGAATTTGAGACTTTTCAGGGTATCCGTCGAAACCGTTTTAAGCAACCTGTTGAGAAGCAGAAAACTATCAAACAACAGCATCAGCAGAAAGACGTAGAGGTAATAGGGCAAAATGTACCTGGCAACTAAACTGATCAGGTTGTATTTCAATTCGAAGTTTCCCTCGATCAATAAATTGTTGATCGGGTAATCCAACACCAGCAACAGGTAAACCAAGGCGTACCAGATGCGGTAGGATGTGCCGATAAAAACTTTCCGGATACGAAAAAAAAGGTAAATATTGGGAACAATGCAGATCAACGCGAAGATCAAACCAAACATATTGAAAGGAATATGGATTTAAGTCTGAAAGATACCGGAAAAAATAGATAATTTTATCAAACACAAATCACAAATTCAGATGCTTAGAAAACTGCTTTCCGCAACCTTTGTGCTTCTCTTTTCTGTTGGAATGCTCCTGGCCAGGGATAAGGCCATACCGTTGAACAAGCTCCGGCAAACAGACCTTGGAAATCCTGTCATCGCAGGATCCGCAAAAATTTTAAAGGATGGCATTCAAATCGTTGCCGGAGGGGCGGATATATGGGGTGTCAGCGACCAGTTTCATTTCTCCTGGATCGAAAAAACTGGTGATTTCGATCTGGCTGCACGCGTCGAAAGTCTCACCGCGACGCATATGTACACAAAAGCTGGATTGATGGTACGCGAGGAGCTCACGGACAACAGCCGTCACATCTTCTTTCAGCTCTTTCCCGACAACAAGCCCCGGAACAAAAACAACGGAGGTTTTGAATTTCAATACCGTGCTGCAAAGGGAGGAGAGATGAAAGCAATCTACCCCGCAAAAGCCGATGCCTTGCCGGAGTTTCCCGTCAGCTTCCCGAATTCCTGGATCAGGCTGAAACGCACGGGAAATGCCTTTACCGGATTCTGTAGTCAGGATGGCAAAACTTGGAAAGCATATACAACCTACTCCCTTGATCTCCCAAAAAAAATATTTCTGGGAGTGGCTGTCACTTCTCACAATCCAAAGGAATCCGCGACAGCGGTCTTCCGTAATCTGATTTTCAAATGACACCCCTAAAAACAGTTTTGCTGGGATTGACCCAACTTGCCGGAGTTTCGGCCTTCGCCGTGAAGCCCAACATCATCTACATCCTGGCCGATGACCTGGGATACGGCGATCTGAGCTGCTACGGACAAAAACACTTTCAGACGCCCAACCTCGACCGGATGGCCAAAGAGGGAATGCGCTTCACCCAGCATTATGCCGGCTGTGCAGTCAGCGCTCCCTCCCGCTCCTCCCTGATGACTGGGTTGAATACGGGACATACACCGGTTCGCGGCAATATGGAAGTGGGCGAAGAGGGCCAGTGGCCGCTTCCTGCCGAAACCATTACCTTTCCAAAACTTTTGAAGGAAGCTGGTTATGTCACTGCCGCCTTCGGTAAATGGGGACTCGGTTTTCCGGGATCGACTGGTGATCCGAACAAGATGGGTTTCGACCGTTTCTTTGGCTTCAACTGCCAGCGTCTGGCCCACAACTATTATCCAGATCACCTTTGGGACAACCAGGAAAAAATAGTCCTCGAAAACAATGGCGGAGATCAGATGGAAGATTATGCACCTGACCTGATCCACAAACAGGCCTTGCTTTTTATAGAGAAAAACAAAAGCAAACCCTTCTTCATCTATTATGCTTCCACCATCCCGCACGCAGAACTGATGGTTCCCGAAAAATACCTCGCAAAATTTCGGGGGAAATTCCCTCCAGAGAAAAAATTCAAGGGGACAGATGCCGGCGACAAGGGATTCAGAACCGGGCCCTATGGCTCACAAGCCGAAACACACGCAGCCTTTGCAGCCATGATCACCCTGCTCGACAAACAGGTTGGCGAATTGCTTGCCAAACTGAAAGAGCTTGGCCTCGATAAAAATACCATCGTCCTCTTCAGTTCCGACAATGGACCGCACCTCGAAGGAGGTGCCGATCCCGACTATTTCGACAGCAACGGTCCGCTGAGAGGCTACAAAAGAGATCTTTACGAGGGAGGTATCCGCGAGCCAATGATCGTCTGGTGGCCGGGGAAAATAAAAAAAGGCGCTACCACCAACCACCTCTCTGCCTTCTGGGATGTGCTGCCCACCCTCACCGAATTAACAGGAATACCAACTCCAGCCAATACGGACGGAATCTCCTTCCTGCCAACCCTGCTGGGACAATCAGGCCAGAAAGAGCACGAAACCATGTACTGGGAGTTTCACGAACAGGACGGACGACAAGCCATTCGCAAGGGGAACTGGAAACTGGTCAGGTACAAGGTACTGATTCCTGCCAAAACGACCACGGAGTTGTACGATCTGAGCAAGGACCTTGGGGAAACCAGCAATATCGCGGATCAGCATCCCGAAATCGTAGCCGACCTGATGAAAATAATGGCACAATCCAGAGTTCCTTCCGAAGCATTTAAGTTTGAACCTGTCAAAAACTAAACGACCTTGAGAATCTCTTTTAGGCTTCTGATCTACTTTTCCCTCTTGTTTCTTCCAATGCTCGCCATCAGCCATCCCCGGCAGGAAAAGGAGGCTAAAACAGTGGTCACAGCTTCTGCTTCCGAAACCGGCAGAAAAATCGTGGCCGATATCCTGAATCGTCCTACCGGCTGCAGGTACCAGAAGGCCTGCACCTATTACGGCAGCCTGATCTTTGCAGAAGCTGTTGGCGATAGCAACATCACGAATCAGTTGGCTGCAAAGTATGCGCCCTATCTGTCGGGCAAACGGAAACCACGGTCCGGACACGTCGATTACAATGTTTTCGCCATCTGGCCCTTCGCAATCTATCAAAATACCGCTAGGGAAATTTATCTGCAACAAGCCAAAAAACAGGCAGACAGCGAATTTTTAAAACTAGATGCAGACGGATTGACCTCCTATTCCAGGTACTGGGTCGACGACATGTACATGGTTGGCTCCCTGCAAATACAGGCATACAAGGCAACCAAAGACACCCTCTACCTCAACAGGGCCGCCAGGCAGCTGGTGGTCTACTGCGACAAACTACAACGGGAAAACGGACTCTTTTTTCACAGAAAGGATGCACCTTTTTTCTGGGGACGAGGAAACGGATGGGCCGCTGCCGCAATGACGGAGGTGCTGTTGGTACTTCCCGAAAACAACAAATATTTTCCACCCCTGATCACCACCTACCGGAAGATGATGAAGACCCTGCTTCAATTTCAGGGAACTGATGGTATGTGGCACCAATTGCTGGACGATCCGGCCAGCTACCCCGAATCCTCATGCACGGGAATGTTCCTCTATGCCCTCGCATCCGGACTGAAATCGGGATGGCTCCCTGCCGGGGAGTACCGTGAAAATATTTCAAAAGGGTGGAATGCCCTGGCGGGATATGTCACTCCAAAGGGGAAGGTGAAAAATGTCTGCGTGGGAACCAATGCCAAAGACAACAGGAAACACTACCTCACCCGCCCCAAAAGCACAGGGAATTTCCACGGTCAGGCCGCAGTGCTCTGGGCCGCTACCGCGATGATCAGGCTGAATGGAGAACGGTAAAAGTGCATCGCCTACTCTGTTTCTAAACTTCAGATTGATGCTTAATGGTCCAAAATAGTTGATAAACGAAATTTCTAACCGTTTGATTGGTGACGAATTAATATTAACGCTATTTTTAGGCTTTCAATTGAGGGATTCGGCGCTACTACTACGACTATTGCATAACAGCCTTTCCAGGGTACGAGGTTCAAGGGTACCCCTAACTATTTGTGAAAAATAATGAACAGGATGTCGTTTGACATTTACACATTGGTACGTCTCGTCCCTTCTTGAAAATACAAATTATATCACTATAGATTGATTTCAGAATGAAGTTGAGCAATGCATTCAAAGGAAAATATGCGAAATTCCTGTTTGTGGGAATCGGGATCTTACTTTCCGTCCTCTTTATACTATCCCTGGAAGGTGTCTCAGATTACACCTCTTCCGACAAATATTGCGTCTCCTGTCACATCCACCCGGTACAGGATCAAAACTGGCGACTCTCCGAGCACTACAACAACAAGGCAGGCTTCGTGACCCACTGCATCGACTGCCACCTGCCGCCCAAAGGGCACGGATACCTTCCGGCGAAAGCCAAACACGGGATCAAGGATGTATATGGCAAACTATTTAAGGACAGTGCTTCCTTCGACTGGGAAACCAGAAAAACACTCGAGAATGCAAAGGGATATGTCTACGAACAATCCTGCATCAAGTGCCACCAGAATCTTTTTCCCGCCACACTTTCTGTGAATGGCAGCAATGCCCACCTCCAATATGTCAACGCACCGGAGGGGACTAAGCCCAATTGCATCAACTGCCACCTCAACGTGGGGCACTACGACAAGAACAACCTCCACGCCCACAATGCCAGCTTTGGGGTGACCGAAACGGTAGCCAAGGAGCTCTTCGCGGAAACGACACACATTCAGAAATTTGAAAATTTTGCCGAAAAAGTCCCCGGAACGACCCTTACCTTCGAACTTGTTGCCATCCCGGAAGGAACCTTCGAAATGGGAAGCCCCGAGAAGGAAGAACTTCGGAAACCGGATGAGGGTCCGGTCAGGAAGGTGCACCTCTCCAGATTCTTTATGGGCAAGGCCGAAGTGAGCTGGGACGAGTATCTCGAATTTTTCAAGGCAACTGCCTCCCAGGGCCGCAAGGAAGCGGTAGTGAACCAACCCGTCACGGACGCCATTACTGGCCCGACTCCGCCATGGGGCGCCCCCGACCAGGGATGGGGCAAAGGCTCCCACCCAGCCATCACGATGTCGTGGAAGGCGGCCAATACCTACTGCCAGTGGCTTTCCAAAAAAACAGGCAAGAAATACAGGCTCCCGACCGAAGCCGAATGGGAATATGCCTGCCGTGGTGGTTCGAAAGATCCCTATTTCTTTGCAGGAAGTCCGAAGAAATTCAGCTCCACAGGGATGATGAACAAGATCTTCGGTCCGGACACGACCGTCATCAACTCCTATGTGGTCTACAAGGTGAACAGTTCATCCAAAACCAAAGAGCCCGGATCCGTCAAGGCCAATCCGTTTGGATTAAAGAATATGCTGGGAAATGTGGCGGAGTTCTGCTCCGACTTCTATGCCCCCAAAAGCTACAAGTCAGCCTCCGGTGAGACCCTCAACAATCCTACGGGTCCCGAAAACGGACAGGAACACGTGATCCGCGGCGGCTCCTTCAAGAGCGATGCCAAGGATGTGCGCAGTGCCGCCAGGGATTTCACCAAAACCAAGGCCTGGCTGATGACGGATCCTCAGATGCCCAAAAGCGTCTGGTGGTACTCCGACAGCAACGACGTAGGTTTCAGAATTGTATGTGAAGCAGACTCCACGGTAGTGGGACAATAATGAATGGATAGCCATGGAAAACAAGAAAAATCTTGATAGAAGAAAATTTTTAGGTGCAGGGGTCCTCGCCGGAATGACGGTAGTGGGAGCCGGTGCCCTTCTTTCCTCCTGCAAAAAAGAGGCTACCAATGCCTCTCTCGGACTACCTCCCATTTTGAAGGGAGCACCGAAAGGAAGAAAACTACGTGCCGGACTGGTCGGTGCCGGCAACCGCGGAACCGGTGCCGCCATCAACTTCATCAGCGCCGGGCCGGACCTCGAAATCATCGCAGTTTGTGATGTCTTTCAGGACAAGATCGACGCCTTCCGCGAACGTTTCAAATCTTTCAACCTCGAAATCCCTGAGAAAAATTGCTTCACAGGATTCGACGGATACAAGAAAATGATGGCACTAGAAGAGCTCGATGTGGTGCTACTGGCTACCCCGCCACGCTTCCGTCCCGACCATTTGCTGGAGGCAATCCTGAACAAGAAACACGTCTTCATGGAAAAACCGGTTGCCGTCGATCCGGTCGGCATCCGCTCCGTCATCGCTTCCGCGAAGAAGGCTGAGGCGCTGGGTCTATGCATCGTCACAGGCACACAACGCCGCCACCAGGAAGATTACATTGAAACTTACAAACGGGTGAAGGCTGGCGCCATTGGCCGGCCTACGGCTGCCAAGGCCTTCTGGAACCAGGACCACGTCTGGTTTCGTACCCGGGAAGCCGGATGGGACGACATGACCTACATGGTTCGAAACTGGAACAATTTCTGCTGGCTCTGCGGCGACCACATCCTCGATACCCACATCCACAACATCGACGTCATCAACTGGTTCATGGGTAAGACTCCCGTCAATGCCATCGGCAATGGTGGCCGCCACCGCCGCGTCACAGGCGACCAGTACGACTTCTTCAACATCGATTTCGACTACGGCAATGGGGTCAGCTCGCACAGCTACTGCCGTGAGATCGACAGCTGCACCAACCGCACCGGAGAGCTGGTAATGGGAACCGAAGGCTACACCAATTGTGTCAACACCATCTGGGACCTGGACGGGAAGGTCAAATGGCAGTTCGAATACCCGAAAGACGAAAACGGCAATGCGATGAACCAGCTGAAGATTCCTGCCTACGTCCAGGAACACATGCACCTCGTCCACGCCATCCGCAAGGGCGAATACGTGAACCAGGCCGAGCAGACCGCCCTCTCCACCCTGACGGCCATCATGGGCCGGACAGCAGCCTATACCGGCCAACTGGTTACCTGGGAAGAGATGATGAAATCAGACATGCAACTCGGACCCAAGGAATTGGTCTTCGGCCCTGTCGACATGAAATTTGAGGTTCCCGTACCCGGAACGCCGCCAAACATTTAATCCTTTGGGACGACATTCGCCTAACAGCTGTCTAAAATCAAAAATCAAAAATTCTCTAAACTTTTCAAACTAATATGATGACTAGCAATTCAAACAGAAGAACTTTCCTGAAAAATTCGGCTGTTGCATCCGTGGGAACCCTCATCCTCCCGCAGATCATTCCCTCCACGGCGTTGGGAATGGGCGGCAGACTAGCCCCCAGCAACCGGCTCGTGATGGGTGCCATCGGCACCGGCTCCCAGGGCAGAAGCAACATGGGCGACTTCCTCAAACTGAACAAAGAGGTTCAGTTCGTTGCCCTCTGTGACGTCGATACCAACAACCTTCAAAAAGCAAAAGGCATTGCCGATGCCGCTTATGCCAACAACGACTGCCGCACCTATGGCGATTTCCGCGAGTTCCTGGAGAAAGAAAAACTGGATGCCGTGGCCATCGCACTACCCGACCACTGGCACGGTATCATCTACACCGCAGCCGTCGAGAAGAAACTGAATGTCTATGGAGAGAAACCCATCTGCCGCACCATCCGCGATGGCCAAACCATCGTAAAAGCGGTTCAAAAAAACAAAGTTACCTGGCAAACCGGAAGCTGGCAACGCTCCAGACCCAATTTCCACCGGGGTGCCGAACTGGCTATCAATGGCCGTATTGGAAAGATCCAGCGCATTGAAGTGGGTCTTCCCAACGGAAACAAGGGAATCGGGACACCTCCCGTCCAGGATGTTCCGAAAGAACTGAATTGGGACCTATGGCTCGGACCTGCTCCCAAGGTCGCCTACCGCGGAGTCAGCCATTGGAACTGGCGCTGGATCCTCGACTATTCCGGCGGACAGCTCACAGACTGGGCCGGCCACCACATCGACATCGCCAACTGGGGGGCTGGACTCGAACATACCGGTCCGGTTGAGATTTCGGGAGAAGGCGTCTACCCAAGGGAAGGAATCTACAACGTTCCGGTTGAGTATGATTTCCTCTGCAAATATGCAAACGGCATCGAGATGCGCGTTTGCAACGATGCCCGACTCGAAAAAGGCGCAGGGACCACCTGGTACGGCGACAAAGGCTGGATCCACGTCAACAGGGGAGAAATCCTGATGGCTTCCGATCCGAAAATCCTGGAAGAGGTAATTGGTGAGACCGAAATCCACCTGATCAAGAGCGACAACCACTGGCAAAATTTTGTCGACTGCGTGCGCTCCGGCCAAAAAACCATCGCACCCATCGAAGTGGCCTATCGTGCCATCTCAGTTGCCCTGCTCGGCGAAATCGCCATGCAGACCGGTCAGAAGATTCAGTGGGATCCCGAAAAGGAGGAGATCATCGGCAACCCAATGGCCGCACGATTGCTTGATCGTCCCTATCGTCAACCCTGGCAATTACCAACCATTTAATCTCTAAACAATGAAAACCAAATATTCCCTTCTCCTGATACTGGCAGGGTTCCTATTCCTTCAGTCGTGCCAGGAAAAAACAGCCTATCGTGCCCTGATCGTGACCGGCCAAAGCAACCACAACTGGAAGGCCTCGGCTACCATCCTGAAAACAATTCTGGACCAGACCAAACTTTTTACCACCGACATCGCCCAGACTCCGAAAGAGGGAGGCGATCTGAGCAGTTTCCATCCCGACTTTTCCAAATACAACGTCATCGTATTGGATTACAACGGTGACTCCTGGCCGGAACAAACAAAAACGGCCTTTATCGAATATGTGAAGAATGGCGGGGGTGTGGTCTCCTACCACGAAGCCGACAACTCCTTCCCCGACTGGAAAGAGTACAACGAAATGATCGGCCTTGGAGGCTGGAACCATCGTTCGGAGAAAGACGGCCCTTATGTCTACTATAGCAAGAATGTGCTTGTGGTTGATACCGCCAAAGGCTCCGCCGGATCCCACGGTCCCCAGCACGAATACCTGGTAAGGGCCCGCAAGGCCGACCATCCGATCCTGAAAGGTCTTCCGGTTGCCTGGATTCACGGCAAAGACGAACTCTACAGCACCCTTCGCGGTCCGGCGAAAAACATGGAAATCCTGGCTACCGCTTACGCGGATACTTCCAAGAGAGGTACCGGCAGGGATGAACCGATGCTGATGACCCTCACCTACGGCAAAGGACGCATCTTCCACACCGCCATGGGTCATGTGGGGAAAGAGGATACCCACGCCGCAACCGAATGCGTCGGATTTATCGTCACCTTCCAGCGTGGTGCCGAGTGGGCAGCCTGCGGAAATGTTACCCAGGAGATCCCCATCGACTTCCCCAATGTGGCCTGCTCTGTTTCCAGACCCGATTACAAGGAGGTGACCCTATCGGATGATCTCGACAAAATCGCCAAATACACCATCGACAAATCCACCCGCAACTATACCGACCTACAGGCCAGGATCCGCAAGGTAAGTGGCAATCCTGCCGCACTACTCGACCTCGAAAAACAGATGGTCAGCATCCTGAAGGAGACGGGTGCAACAGTGGATGGTAAAAAACTGATCCTGCGCGAACTCGCCTGGATGGGCTCTGACTATTGCATTCCAGCCGTTCAGGAACTACTCAAGGATGCCGATTTGAAAGACGCTGCTACATTCACCCTCGAACGGATGAAGGGACCAAGAAAAATCTGATCCCTGACCGGTCTTCGCGATTGATAACGTAGAAAATTACTCCACCATTCCTCGGATTTGGGAACCTCATCTTTTCCCAAAACCTTGGTAGAGAGATTTGGATGATTGAGACCCATAACCTTATTACCTTATTGAATGGATAATAACAGAAACAAAATCTGCAATTATTCGCCAACAAATAGGGTAATAAGGTTTACTTTTTGAAGGTGGTCCGATTTTCCGGACGGTTGCCTGATAAAATAAGGTTGAACAAATCTTCATTTCCTTTCAGTTTTTCCCTAAATTTAGGATCGAATTTCCAACATCAATTTCTCAGAGCGGCACTGCGTTCCGCTGTGTAGCCTCAAAAAATGATTCACTATGTTCAGCCTGGTCATCCCCGTATACAACGAAGCACAACTGATCGATGATCTGGTTAACAGAATCGTGGCCGCCGTGGAATCCTTCACGAACGACTATGAACTCCTCTTTCTTGACGATGGCAGCACCGACGATACCGTTGGTAACCTCTTGAAATACCGGCTGCACAACAAAAACATCAAGATCATCTCCCTCTCCAAGAACTTCGGTCACCAGGCGGCCTTCACCGCCGGACTCGAACACGCGAAAGGAGAGGTCATCGCCATGATGGACGGCGATCTCCAGGATCCGCCCGAACTGCTGGCCGAGATGTACCG
>CAINVV010000237.1 GCA_903854235.1 uncultured Bacteroidia bacterium
ACTCTGAGTCACCCGGTGAGCTTTTTTTTTTATACCAACTTTCTATAGAGCTAATCAGTAACTGAGACCTTCTCCAAACTTAAACAATCCATATCCTTTTGGTTTCATGAATCCGGGCACATCCGACTGATTGTCAAGCACAGCCTGATTGGAAACCGGTGTAGTGATGGGCATCTTGCCGCTAGGGTTGAAATTGCCACTCACCACATCCAAAAGCGCATCCTTTGTGGTGCCAAAGGTGGCCAGCACCGTTTTCAGGTTTCCTTTGTCTATCTCGTCGATCACCCAAGGTGAGCTGAAGTTGATGGCCAAAATGGTTGGCTTGCTGCTTGTCAGTTGGTTGATGTGTGCGACATCAACTTTGTTTTTGGAAAGGTTAAGTAAGATGGGAGTACCGGTCGACCCAAACAGGCTTCCAGCATTCGGAATCAGCCATACCAGTACTACATCAGCTTCTTCCGGGGTGGAGACAAAATCAAGGTTCCATTTGTTGGGCTCCGGTTTGACCACAGAAATAGGATTTTTTGTTTTCCCGTTGTCATAATAAGTTTCGAAATAGACTTTGACTTTTTTTGACAGTGGAAGCGTTTTGCTTTCGTTCCGGAGCAAAACAATGGATTTGCGAAGGGCCAGGTCCCCCATTTTCTGGAATTCAGGATTACCTACCAATTTCAGGGCAGCCTCAGGGTCGACATAGGGATTCTCAAATAAACCGAGCTCGAACTTTTCTTTGAGCAATTTTTCGACGGATTCATCGATTCGTTTCTCTGAGACCAAACCAGTCTTAACGGTTTCGATAAGCAAGGCAGGATTTGCGCTTCCCGAGAAAATGTCGACCCCGCTCATGATGGCTTTTTGGTATCTCTGGAGAATGGAAAGGTTTTGAACACCCCAGGGCATCATGTCGATCGGACCGGTATCTGAATTTATGATCCCCTTGAATCCCAATTTTTTGCGCAACAAATCCTTGATAATTCCCTCGTTGTAGGAGAATCCTACCTCTTCGAATTTGGTTTTGATGGGCTTTGCATAATATGGCATGATGGCAGAAGTACCTGCATCAATTGCTGCTTTGAAAGGTTTGAGATGATAATCAAACATCCCACCCGGATAGTGCTGATCCTGTCCCCATTCGAAGTGAGGATCCTGTCCCTCTACCTGCGGACCGCCGCCCGGAAAATGTTTGGTCGTCAGGGCTACGGAATGAGTGCCAAGTTTATTGCCTTGAAAACCTAGGACAATCTCTCTGATCATTCCAGAAACCAAATCAGCGTTCTCGCCAAAAGTTCCTTCTATCCGCATCCATCTTGGTTCCGTGGCCAGATCGGCCATGTACATGTAACCTTTGCGCAGGCCGACTGCGCTCCATTCCTGGGCGGCAATTTCGGCAAACTCACGGGTCAGTTTCAGATCGTTCATCGCAGCCAGCCCCAGTTCTCCGGGCCATTTGGAAAAAACCGTGGCTCCTACACTTAGTCCAATAGAGTTGTCCATCGTCACGTGATTGCGTGGATTGGATGCCACAATGGATGGAATGCCCAAACGTGAACTTTCCGATAATGCCTGGAGGTTATTAGACCATTCTGCCATGGTTTTGGCATCCGTATTGGCCCTCAGAATGAAGTGACGCAGGTGGTAGGTCAGCACGGCCTTGGTAGTTCCTGCGGCCGTCAGGGTTGGATTGGGCAGTGGCTTGTGGGTAAACATGTTCATGGTCTGAACAAGATCCTCTTCATTGAACCCACTGGTGATTTCCGGTTTTGGACCGTTGGCCTGAAAGGAAAAATCCCCTGCCATCCGGGTGGTGCTGATCACCATGAACCCGATTTTTTCTTCCAGGGACATTTGTGAGATCAGATCCTTGATCCGAATCTCGACTGGCAGTCGCCAATCCTCGTATTTGTCCAGTCTTTTATTTTTGTTGAGGTCCTTGAATTCCAGATTGTCTTTTTTCAGAATTTCAACATTTCGGTGACCCAGTATTGGCTGAACTGGTAATTGGCCAAATGAACCTTGAAAGCCACAGGTAAGGGTGCAAAACAGAAGGGCAACTTTAAAAACAGCGGATGCCGGTTGGATGATTTTCATCTTTTTTTGTTTGGTTTTATGAATTGAATACTTTTAACTTGTTGAAAGCGTTATTTATATTTGGAAACTCTCTCGTCTCTTATGACTCCGCTCCAATTCAATCCGAAAGCAAAATCATACGAATTTCCTTCTGAATCCTTGTAGCTACTCATGTCGCGCGGTACATCTTCCTTTTGCTCTTCCACGGTTTTCATGTTGGCAGGCATCTGAAAGGGCAGTAGGGCAGAGGGTTCGTATTTACCTGTCAAGATTTCCATCAATGCCTGATCTTGAACCCCCATATGGATCAGAATAGCTCCGGCCTCTTTTTCAATTTCAGCAAATACCATAGGATTCGAAACTTTCACCACCACGACAACGGGTTTACCCTTCATTTTAGCTTTTGTTTCCAAAACAGTCTTCATATCCTGAATGTTGGAGGCTACTACAGTTTTGCCTTTGTACGATCGGTTGAGGAATTTCTCAAATGGACTTCCACCTGCAATACTTTGTTCCCGCGCATATTCGGCCTTGTAGGGGCCATATTGAAGACTGATGGGGACATATCCATTCCCATTCATTTTCAAATCTTCCTGATTATAACCTACACCGCTTTTGGGACTGTCGATGCAGATCAGGGCGAAGTCAGCCTCCTCTGGTTTATCCGTCAGTATAAAATATTTTTTCGCAATTTCAGGATTGACTGCATCCTTCCAGCTTTCGGGGGTTGCCACACCAAACCAGTTTTTGCTGGCGGGAATTAATTTTTTGGGGATATAAGCCTTCATCTGTTTTTGAAGCGGCAGCATTTTATGGCTGTTTTTCAACAACACCACCGAACGAAGTTGTGCTTCGTAACCTGCTTTCATAAATTCAGGATTTCCAACAATTTTTTGAGTCTCCTCTGGTTGGAGGTAGGGATTCTCGAACAAACCTACCCTGAAAATATTGCGCAATAATCTTACAGCCGACTGCTCAAAACGTTTGCGCATGGATTCTTTACCATATTTGGCAATACCCATTTTGTAGGCCTCGAGCACGGGTGCCATTTCATTGTTACCGCCAAACTGGTCCACACCGGCTTCGATGGCCTTAAAATGTCGTTCTGCTTCCGATAGTTTTTCGACTCCCCAGCATTTCCCCTGAAATTGATCGACTGCCTGTACGTCTTTCGTGATCATCCAGTCGGTACAGACGACCCCGTCAAACCCGTATTTACCCCTTAACAGATCGGTAATCAGGTATTTGTTGTAGCTGTTGCCAACGTTTTCTCCATTCACAGTATCCTGCTTGTAGGAAATCGTATAGTAGGGCATCACTGCTGCCGCCATTCTGGTGGCACCAGCGAGTTTGAATGCTCCTTCTGTAAATGGTTTGAGATGATCCTTCAGATTATTTCCCGGATAGACTGCATATGCACCATAACCAAAGTGACCATCCCGGCCACCCTCTTCGGGTCCGCCACCCGGCCAGTGTTTCACCATGGCATTCACACTCTTGTATCCCCAGCCAGCACCAATTTCGTCGGTACCAGAGGAGGTCTGGAAGCCGTCGACATAAGCCCTTGCCATATCGGCCGTGAGGGAAGGACTTTCACCCATGGTCCCGTCGAACCTGCTCCAGCGTGGTTCTGTTCCAAGATCAATCTGGGGTGAAAGGGCCGTGGCAATACCAAGGGCGCGGTATTCAGCGGCAGCTGTTTCACCGAATTTCTTCATCAGTTGTGGATCAAAGGAGGCGGCTATCCCTAAGCTTCCCGGCCACATGGATATTTTTCCACCCGCTCCGGCATTGAATTCGGCATACGAATCGCTGCCATGGCGCGGATCTGAGCTGTTGTTGGCGGGAATACCAGGCAGGATGCCTTCCACCAGAGCCTGCGCATTGTTGTTCCACTGGGCAGAGATAACTGGACTCTCCACGGAAGTGATTAGTACATGCCTTAGATGGTCCTCCGTCAGGAATTTCTTTTGCTGATCGGATAAGTCACTGGCTTTGGCCCCACTTTCGGCAAATGGCTTTCCGTTGTATGTTCCTCCGAACCTGCCTTGACCCGTTACCGGAATTGCTTGATGTCCGCTGTAGAGCATCAATCCGGCAATCTCTTCGACCGTCAATTTGGAAGCCAGATCCTGGGCGCGTTTATAAACTGGCAATCGCCAGTCTTCGAAGGCATCCAGCTTACCGTTACGGTTCAGGTCTTTGAAGGCCCATCCTTCTACCGTTAGGATCTTAACACCTGAAGCTGGCGAATAGCCGAGTGTTTGCCCACCTTCGTTGTGGATGAGTCTGAAGGTGCCCTTGTCAACTTCCTTCCATTTTGGGGTACAGGCCCACAAGAAAATGAAGAGTAACGCCATACCATACCTTGAAAATGACATAGTTTTCATGCTAAGCTTTTTTATTTCTAATAAATAAATAATTGCACGGTTAAAAATTCAGACCTCCTGAGGCGATTTTCTGATCGAGCTGACAGGATGAAACATTGGTCTTTTGAAGTTCATAAGTTTGCGACAATTTACCAAGTTTTTGCCTAATAATCTAATCAATAGAGCATTTGAATCCAAATAAATTATTGAAAGACAATTGTTCGGTGACGCTTGAAAAACCGTTTGCAAGGGTGTTGATTTTTTAATTAATTAGAAAAAACCATTGACAAAACACACTGATATTCAATGGTTTTTGTTTTGATTCAGAAAAGCATTAAATTTGTCTGATAGGGTGAGATATCCGGCTGTTTACAAATTCGGAAAGTCCTTCACCCTGTGAAATGAATGGGAATACAGAAAATTATCTGGATCACGGGTGCCTCCTCAGGCATTGGAGCAGCACTTTCACTGGAATGGGCTGCTGAAGGCATTCAATTGGTACTCTCTGGAAGAAACCTGGATCAGCTTGAAATGGTTGCCGAAAAATGCAGGCAAAAGGGCGCTGCAGTCAGGATATTGGCCTTTGATCTCAGCAATGCCGAAGAGGTTGCTGATGCTGCCGTCACCTTCCAGCGCGAATATTCACGGCTTGACGTACTGGTAAACAATGGTGGCATCAGTCAACGCTCCCTGTTGGTCGATACTCCTGTTCAGGTAGCACGAAGAATCATGGAGGTCGATTTTTGGAGTCACGCGGAGCTTACCCGTCAGATACTTCCTTTTATGGTGAAAACCGGAGGTGGCAATCTGGTCGTAATCAGTAGCCTGACTGGATTGTTTGGCTTTCCGATGCGGTCTGCCTATTCTGCTGCCAAGCACGCACTTCATGGTTTCTTTGAAACACTTCGGCTCGAACATTTCAAGGATCACATTTACGTTACCATGGTATGTCCGGGAATGATCCGAACCAACATATCCCTTCATGCCCTCACTGCTTCCGGGAACGAACATGGATTGATGGACAAGGGTCAGGAAAATGGGGTCACTGCGGAAAAATGTGCGAAAAAAATTGCAAAAGCGGTTCAAAAGAACCGAAAAGAGGTGATTATTGGAAAAAAAGATGTAATTATGCCTTATCTAAAACGATACGTTCCATGGCTTTTTTACAAAATCGCTCAGAGAATTGATCCGCTTGGTGATTATTAATTGGGTGAATTTATGGAAGGTGTTGTTGTAAGTGGGATTCAACAGCTGGGTATAGGTGTTGAGAATGTAGCCGAAGCGTGGAAATGGTACAGGAAGCATTTAGGAATGGATATCAAAGTGTTTGATGATTCTGCCACTGCCTCACTGATGCTCCCCTATACAGGAGGGTTACCACGGAACCGGCACGCAGTTTTAGCCCTTAATATGAATGGTGGTGGCGGATTTGAAATCTGGCAATATACCGACCGCATTCCTCAACCACCCGCTTTCATACCTGCTCTCGGTGACCTGGGAATCTTTGCGGCGAAAATTAAAACCCGTGATGCAAAACAGACCCACGCCCTTTTTCTGGGCGATCAACTGACCGTGAGTAACCTATCCATGGATCCGGACGGACGTAAATTTTTCTTTGTAACTGATCCATATGGAAATGTATTTCAGGTGATTGAATCTGAAAACTGGTTTGGTAACCTGAAAGGGAAAACCGGATCCGTTTATGGTGTCGTCATAGGAGTTACCAACATCGAAAATTCGCTGAAGGTATATTCTGATATTCTGGGTTATGACCAGGTGGTATTTGACCAACGCGGCATTTTTTCGGATCTGGCCCACTTGAATGGAGGTGACGCTCTTTTCAGACGGGTTTTGTTGAGACACAGTAAACCGCGTGCTGGAGCCTTTGGCCGACTGCTTGGAGACAGTGAAATTGAACTCGTTCAGGTAGAAGAGAGAATTCCCAGAAAAATTTATGAAGACCGATTCTGGGGAGATCTGGGCTTCATCCATCTTTGCTACGACATCAATGGAATGGAGGAATTAAATGCCGCTTGCGCCAAACGGGGATTTCCCTTCACCGTTGACAGTTTTGCCAATCACGAAGGAAATAGTTTTGATATGGGGGAAGCTGCCGGACATTTTTCCTACATCGAGGACCCCGATGGCACCCTGATCGAATTCGTGGAAACCCATAAACTACCCATCTTTAAGAAACTGGGAATCTACCTGAACCTCAGGAAGAGAAATCCAAAAAAACATTTACCCAATTGGGTGTTGAAATCACTCCGTCTGAGCAGAGTGAAAGACTAACAGGGCCATGGGCTAATCTCCAATTGAAAATCCAAAATTTACGATAGTTCCTTTTCAAGAATTGTGGCAATCAATTTGGAAGGCTGCTCGGCGTGCAACCAATGGCCGGCTCCTTCAAAATCCACCAGTTTTGCTTCAGGATAAATTCTTTGGATATCTTTCCAGTCATTATCCCCTACATATTCAGACTTGAGTCCCCTGACAAAAGTTACCGGATAGGCGGTGATTGGGATTCTTTCCTCGAACCACGACAAATCAGTTTCGCTGACGATGGGTCGAAAGGCATCTCTCAGTACTGAAGCATTGATCTTCCATTCGAAAATTCCATCGTGAGTCCGGTGAATATTTTTCAGGAGAAAGAGCCGTACTGTTTCCTCCATAATCTTTGAACTAAAAAAATCATCCAGTTCAATTCGGGAATGGAAACGACTGAGGTCAGGATTTTGCAACAATTCGAGAATCAGTTCGTGCTGGCGGATGTGTTTCAAGGATTTTCCTTCCGTGAGATAATTCTTTGGAGCAATATCTACTATCATCAATCTGTTCACCCTTTCCGGATATTCTGCTGCGAAACGCATGGCCACCTTTCCGCCCATGCTGTGTCCAATCAGGAAGGCACTTTTGGTCCCTGTATCCTCAAAAAATTGAACCAGATCGCCTACCATATCCTCATAGGTATGGGATTCTGAATGTGGAGATGCTCCGTGATTTCTCAGATCAGGCAGCAACACCGTATAATGATCCTCCAGCTTCCTGGCGATGGTAATCCAGTTGTCCGAAGAACCATACAATCCGTGCAGGATCATCAGGACCGGTCCGGAACCAAACTTTCTGAAATGTAGTTTCATAATAAAGGCAAAAGGCAAAAGTGAGGAACGCACCAATTCTAATTAACCCATATCTTATATATCATATCATTACTGTCCCATTAAAATCCAAAGAAGTTCTTTGAAATATTTGAAATTTAGTTGTTTACAGGCGTTTTCCGATTAAACGGATTTCAATTTGCATATTCGTTATTCTTAAAGAGAATAGCAAATGCATAAGGATAAATACGTTTTCGCTCAATTAGCATCCTTCCTGGATAGGAATAAGTTCAACTTCATCGTTCGCAAGTATGATGGTGACAAATACGTGAAGCATTTCACTTGTTGGAATCAACTGCTAGCTCTGATGTTCGGACAATTGTCTAATCGTGAAAGCCTGAGAGATTTGATTGTCGCTCTTGATGCTCATCACTCCAAAACTTATCATTTGGGCATGGGCAAGAATGTCTCTAAATCATCTTTGGCCAGAGCCAATCAAGACAGAGACTATCACATCTTTGAAGACTATGCTTACTATTTGGTGAACGAAGCCAGGCAGAAACGAGTTTCTAATATCTTCAAACTTGATGGCCATGTCTATGCTTTTGATTCAACGACGATTGACTTGTGCCTTTCTGTATTCTGGTGGGCAAAATTCCGTAAGAAAAAAGGGGGAATCAAAGTGCATACACTATATGATGTTGAGACTCAGATTCCAACGTTTTTTCATATTACCGAAGCTTCTGTACACGACTCCAAGGTTATGAGAGAAATCCCCTATGAATCAGGGTCTTATTATGTATTTGATCGTGCTTACAACAACTTCAAAATGCTTTATAAGATTCATCAAATAGGAGCTTACTTCGTCGTCAGAGCAAAGAAGAATCTTCAATACAAGATAATCAAATGGAAACGCAGGGTACCTAAGAACGTACTTTCAGATGTAACAATAGAATTGACTGGATTTTATCCTAAACAATACTATCCAGAACATCTTAGATTGGTCAGATATTGGGATGAAGAACAAAAGCGAGAGTTTGTTTTCTTAACAAATGCGATGCACATTTCTGCACTTCAGGTTGCTGAACTTTACAAAAACCGCTGGCAAGTCGAACTGTTCTTCAAATGGTTAAAGCAACATCTGAGGATTAAGAAATTCTGGGGTACAACCGAAAATGCCGTTCGAATTCAAATCTACGTTGCCATGTGTACTTACTGCTTAGTAGCAATCGTCCAAAAAGACATGCAACTCGATAGAAGTACTTATGAAGTCTTGCAGATTTTGAGCATATCATTAACCGATAAAACTCATCTTCGAGATCTCTTTGATAAAACTAAATTTCAAAATGACAAAGAACGATTTAGGCTTAATGAGCCAAGTTTATTTAATTTTTAATAACGTCTCAATTTTAATGGGACACTAGTGAAGAAAGATATTCAGGGTGCCGACAGGTATACCCTACTTGGAATCTGGAGCACCATCATCGTATGTATCTTTCTGGCCGTGCGGATTTCTGATAATTTGGATCATTTGATTGCCGGAAGTATATCCCTGCAATATGCTGGACTATTTTTGATTTGGTTGGGGCTCGTGTTAAGGATGTGGGTGATTCGTTCGATGGGACGATTCTTCACCGTGGATGTGACCATCCGTGAAGGGCATCAATTGAAAACGGATGGATTCTTTAGGTATGTGAGACATCCTTCCTATCTGGCGTCATTGGTTACTTTTTTTGGATTTGGTTTGTCGTTGAACAACTGGTTTTCCTTGGCAGTCGTCTTTGTTCCTGTTTTTATTGCTTTCCTGATAAGGATTAAGGTAGAGGAAAAAGTACTTGTCAAACAATTTGGAGCAGAATACCTTGATTACAGTAATAAAACGCAGCGGATCATTCCGTTTGTTTATTGAAAGATCTATTTTTTGAGTATTCTGGCTCTATCATCTGTCGTTGAGTTGCCAGAATTAATGTATTATTTATGCAGGCATGGAACATCACCATCACGGAGAAAATGAAGTGCATGTAACCCATGCCTTTATTGCAGGAATTGCCCTTAATTTTATTTATGTGGTTGTGCAAGTCATTGCAGGGCTAAAGATCAATTCCCTTTCATTGCTTTCGGATGCTGGACATAATTTTATGGACGTAAGTGGATTGGCGCTCTCCATGTTGGCTTTCAGGCTTACAAAATCAAAGTCAACCAAGAACTATACTTACGGCTATAAGAAATCCTCCATCTTAATTTCATTATTGAATACGGTCATTTTGCTTGTTTCAATCGGGGCAATAGGATACGAAGCGTTTGGTAGGTTTCAGCATCCGGAACAGATACCCGGGAAGATCGTTGCTGAAATTGCCGTGATTGGGATCTTTATCAACGGATTATCTGCTTTTCTGTTCTTTCGTGAGAAGGAGAAGGACCTCAACATCAAGAGTGCCTTTTTGCATCTGTTTTCTGATACCCTGATATCTATCGGATTGGTGCTGGGGGGACTGCTGATGTATTACACGCATCTGTACTGGATTGACCCTTTGCTTAGCGTTGTTATCTGTCTGGTGATTGTTTGGAGTACCTGGAATTTACTCAGAAGCAGCTTGCACCTTTCCCTGGATGGAGTCCCTGCCAACGTGGATATAGAATTGATAATACGAACAGTGGAAGGTGTTGAGGGAGTTGTAAGTATTCACCACCTTCATGTATGGGCCATCAGCACGCAGGAAAATGCCCTTACCGGTCATCTGGTTGTTTCAGAAAAACTTTCAGAAAGTCAGATCCATAAGATTAGGCAAGCTGTAAAGCGCCATTTGACGCAGGTGAAGATTAATCATTGTACGCTGGAAGTCGAATCAGAGAAGCAACAGTGTATGGATGAAATTTGCTGAGGTTCATTGGCAATCCAAAATTCTGGTTTGATTTGGGTATTGCAGAACCTGTATTCAGATCAATCGTTTATGCTCTCTGGCAAAGTTCCTGAGCAAGTATCTTTTTTGAGAGAAGTTGTTGAAATTAAGTTATATATTTCATATGTTTGATTAACAATAAAATATAATACTACAATTGAATTAAATATTTATTAATTTCATTCATTGGAATCACAACAATTGATCAGCTACATTGCGTTGGGAGCGCCTGCTACCCGGAGGCCTGCACCCAGTAATTTGCCTTTTTTGAGACCGGAAATCGGCTTTACACCAAAGTGGTATCATCAGGGACTTGGCATTGATTTCGGGGAGAAGTACCACACTGATCCCGGCTACAGGAAACAGATGGTACAGCTAATGCGGCAAGAGGTTGACAGGAGGTTTCCCGAAAACCGGATCGGCAAGCTGACATTTGATTCACAGTCATTGGATTTGCTTACTGGAGTATATGGTGCCTGCACGATTGCTTCCATGTTTGGCGTCCCCATTCGGTATGACAGGGAGCAATGGCCAACAAGCGAACATTATGCGTTGTCGGACGAGGAAATGATGCGATTGCAGCCTGTAAATCCCGAGACCAATCCCTTTTTTCTGAACATTCAGGATCAGATCGATAAAATTGCTGTCACGGAAGGGAAAGTTATCGGATTCATCAATTGGCAGGGAGTATTGAACAATGCGCAGCGGCTTAGGGGAGAGCAGCTGTTTCTGGATATGCTCGTTGATTCTGAAATGACACTGAATTTGCTTGAATGTGTTACCACCACGATGATTGATGCCGCCAGAATGCTGCAGGAGCGGCAGAAGTTGACAGGATTCCAGTATTCATTTTTTACCGTAAGTAATTGTTTGGTTAATATGATTCAACCAGAATTATATCAAGAATATATACTCCCATTTGATCAGAGAATTGCCGATGAATTTGAGAGTATTGGGATCCACAATTGTGCCTGGAACGCGACTCCCTATCTGGAGGACTATGCCTCCATTCAAAAGGTAGGATACCTGGATATGGGTCTTGATTCCGATTTGGTCAGGGCAAAATCTTTATTTCCAGACACGAGGCGGTCACTTATGTATACACCAATGGATTTGGCCAATAAACCGATGGGAGAGATCCGGCGTGACCTGGAGTTCATTGCTTTGAATTATGGGCCTTGTGATCTTGTAGCGGCTGATATTGAAGCGGGGACACCTGACCGCCGGGTTCAGGAATTCCTACAGTTGTGTGATCAACTTTCTGAAATTTATTCATAAACCAGGTAGTGTTTATGAAACCAAACTTATGCTTCCCGATCTACTGTACAAAGTTTTTTGTCCGGATTCAATTGCCAAGCATTACTGGTTTGCCATGGTCTATTTCGAGTCCATCTCGATCTGTATAACAGGCTATTATTCCCCTTACTTGTTTTAATGAATGAAGGAGGTTGGAAAGGTGCAGGGAAACACTTTTTTTCCGTCAAATTGCCGTATCCAGGTTTCGAATTCCCTTTTCCCATTTTTTAATACGATCACGCGACCACCAGCCTTTGGATCTTCGGGATCTTTCATGATTTTGGAGACCCGTCCATAAGTCAGGGCGACTCCGTGAAAGGAGGTGATATAGTCGTTCAGGTGGTCGTGTCCGACAAAGCATCCCATCACATCACCTCCTTCCAGCATGGCGGCAAACATCCCTGAATTGATCTCGGGACTGCATTCATCTTCATTTCTAACGCCCAAAACCATTCCATTCTTTTGTTTGAAAGCCTGGGAATACTCTGGAAGCGGAATGTGAAAAAAGGCCAGTGCCGGAAGGACTCTACCCATATTTTCTCTTGTAAAGGCCCTGCTGTTTCTAAGGTACCAGTTGATCTGAGAGGTGTTGATCCAGCCATACCCCTCCACGTTTGGTTTCAGGTTGCTGTAGGAGTTGGAATCCAAACAATAGAGCAAGGTTCCTGGTTTGTTGTTTTCATCCAGGATTTGAAGAATGAAATTGGAGTTTCCTGTGATTTCACCCACATCTGCGTTCAAACAGCCCGGAATCTCTTCCACCAATGTGGAAAGCTGTTTTCTGGAAATGCCCCGCTCCGATTCGTGGTTGCCGAAAACTACTGCCCAGGGAACCTTCGCCGCATCGAAGATCTTTGAAAGCAGATGATAGTCATTTGTCGGAGCTTCCTGGGTAATAATATCCCCGGTAAGAATTACCAGATCTGGCTTTTCAATTGCCAGAACAGTTTTTATCACTTCAAAAGAACTTAGGTTACTTTTTGCGGCCGTATTGATATGGGTATCTGTGAACTGTAGCAATTTAAATTCCCCGTTCTGGTGAAATCTGAGCGTTGCTTTGCCTTCAGAAAAGACATTTCCTGCAAGCAATAGCAATAGAAACAGAGAGAGAAGAATTTTTTTCATTTTTTACTTTGTCAAGGAGAAGGAATCAATCAGTTTGCCCTGATAATTGACGGATACTGAGGTAAGGGTGTTGCCAACTATTTTTACATACTGGAAAATGTGACCGGCACCATCCCTAATTTCGGCATAGGGCTCATCCGTCATGTGGTGATCCCCGTTGGGGATTCCAACAGAGATGAGGTAGGCGGTACCATCCTGGTAAGAGGCAACCACTTTGCCACCTTTCATCGGTTTTGACCGCATGTAATAGTGGAGATGTCCGCCAAAAACCATATCGGCGTGATATTTGTCAAATAGTGGAACCCAGGCTTTCTGGATGTCCAGATAGGGTTCTTCCCAGTTGTACGGAGGGAAATGGAACATGGCAATTTTCCATTTTGCCTTCGTTTCTGCCAATTGTTTTTCGATCCAGGCGGTTTGTGCTTCGATTGGAGATGTGGCGTCAATCATCAGGAAAAGGGCATTCTTGTAGGTAAAAGCATAGGTTTGCTCCTTTGGTACTCCATCTGGTCCATTCATCGGGTAACTGAAGAGGTCGCAGAACATTTTGGCCCCGAGCCCAGCCCTATTATCGTGGTTTCCGGGTACGGACATAAATGGGATTCGGCTGGCAGTTTCCTTGGAATATTCATAAAGTGCATCCCACTGATTCCTGTTCAACCCATCACTGACCAAATCGCCGACGATCGAAAAAAAAGCGGCATCTGGATGGGCCGCCCACGATTTTTTGAGGATATCTCCGAATTGTGGGGAGAAATGCGTGTCTCCAAACCAAAGAAAGGAGAAGGAGTCATCCTCGTCGGCTGTCTGAAAGCACTGTGCGGCTGACCAATCTTTTTGCAAGGCTATTTGGTATTCGTACCATATGCCTGGTTTCAGATTTTTCAGTTTTGCCGTAAAATGGTTTGTGAATCGGTCGTTCATCAGCATTCTGTCTTCCATGACCATTTTTTCGGCTGTCACCGAAAAGACTTGCGAGCTCCCTTTTTCCCTGTATTTTAGACTGGAAGCATCTGTTTTTGGTTTGGTTCGCCATTGAATATCCATGCTGTTTGAGGGATCCCCACTCCAGGTCAGAATGATCTGGTCGGGTATTTGCGAGGAGGGGTAGGGAGTTGACCTGAATGCCCCCACCAAATGGGATTCGGCGCTTCTTCCCCGCGTAGTGGAGAGCAATTGCTGCCCCACCATTTCAGCAGGAACCTCCTCCAGGACGAGTTCATCCCAGTCGTTGTAAGTGGAGGCTCCATTCTGCAAGATAGAAACTTGTTGGTTTTCGGGAAAAAAGTTGGTGATTTTAACTGGATCACCCTTGCGTTGAGGGGCGACGGAAACAAAATAGTGCAGCGCAAGACCATCTTCAAACCCGTTGATCCCCAATCCTATCTTGCCGGCTTCAAAAGATTTCTGCCAGACTTCATAGGTGGTTTTTTTATTTTTCATGGTCATGGAGGTTTTCCTGAATCCCTCATCGGCGATCCAAAATGGCAGACTTTTCTTTTCATTGCTGACCATTGCCGAGACAACGACGGGGACATTCACCTCAAAAGTCCAGTGGGTGGAGGAGAGGATCCGGAGCTCCTCTTTTGAAAACAGGGAGATCACCTTTTGAACATCCAGTTTCAGCAAGTCGGACTGACTGGTTGTTTTGTAAAGATCAGAGACGACTTTTTCCATCACCTCCCTGACATTTTTTTCCTGTTGCAGGTCGGTGGCATTTCCGGCAGCCAGAAAAATAAGCAGGGCAATTACGAGGGTGACAATTTTTTTTATTGATCTCATTGTAAAGTTATAGTTTTTGGTTAGTCGATATATCTCACATTGAATTATTCACAAAAAGCATCTGTTTGAAAAGATTTGCTAAAATTCAGGTCTTGGAGGACCGTCATAGGGAGCGGCTCCAAGATGCTGGCCGGGGATGATTTTAACACCGATCAGATCAGGGTCAGAGGTTGCTGGAGCTTCAATGAAACCGTGATATCTCCCCATCCAGTAATCCAGTAAAAATCCGGAGGGATGCATCACTCTTTTCCCGTCGAGTCCGCCATCCAGGTCGGTGGAACTGTGGTTATCCTGGGCAATGGAGGATTCT
>CAINVV010000238.1 GCA_903854235.1 uncultured Bacteroidia bacterium
AGATATAAGATATGAGATTCATCTTATATCTCATATCTTATATCTCTTGTCTTTACCTCATGTCTATTAATCCAGTTTCAGTACCGCCAGGAACGCTTTCTGGGGTACTTCCACATTTCCAATTTGCTTCATCCGTTTCTTTCCCTTTTTCTGCTTGTCGAGCAGTTTACGCTTTCGCGTGATATCTCCCCCATAACATTTTGCGGTAACATCCTTTCGAACGGCCTTCACCGTCTCCCTGGAGATGATTTTGGCCCCGATCGCGCCCTGAATGGCAACATCGTATTGCTGCCTCGGAATAAGTTCTTTTAGCTTCTCACAGATTCGCCGTCCAAAATTATACGCATTGTCTACATGCAACAAGGTCGAAAGAGCATCGACGGGTTCGCTGTTGAGCAGGATGTCAAGTTTGACCAATTTGGCCGGACGATAGCCCGTGATGTGGTAATCAAAGGAGGCATATCCCTTGGAGATGCTCTTCAGCTTGTCGTAAAAGTCAATCACAATCTCGCCCAACGGCATGTCGAAGGAGAGTTCCGCCCGATCGGCTGTCAGGTAATCCTGCTTGGTCATCATCCCGCGTTTTTCCAGGCAAAGGGTCATGATGGCACCAATGTATTCGGATCTGGTGATAATTTGCGCGTGGATAAAGGGCTCCTCGATCTGTTCAATCAGGGTAGCTTCAGGCAGACCGGCAGGATTGTATACTTCAAAGGTCTCTCCTCCACGGGTGGTGACCATGTAGGAAACGTTGGGTACAGTCGTAATCACATTCATGTCGAACTCTCTGTCAAGGCGCTCCTGAACAATCTCCATGTGAAGCAATCCAAGAAATCCACAACGAAAACCAAAGCCCAGCGCCATGGAAGATTCGGGTACATAGGTCAGTGATGCATCATTCAATTGCAGTTTTTCCATTGCATTCCGAAGATCTTCATAATCCTCACTGTCAATAGGATATACTCCGGCAAAGACCATTGGTTTCACCTCCTCAAATCCGGAGATCATGGAAACACAGGGATTCTTCACTTGCGTAATGGTATCTCCCACCTTGATTTCCTTGGCGGTTTTGATCCCGCAAATGATGTATCCTACATCGCCAGCACTTACCTCCTCCCGGATTTCGAGTCCCATTTTCAGCACGCCAACCTCATCCACCACATATTGCTTGTCGGCAGCCATAAATTTAACCAGGTCCCCCTTGCGTACTCTTCCGTTTGCCACCTTGAAATAGGCAATCACACCGCGAAACTGGTTGAACACAGAGTCGAAAATAAGTGCCTGAAGCGGTTCGTCAGGATTACCGTTGGGTGCTGGAATGTCCGTTAGGATTCGTTCCAGAATTTCTGCTACTCCATCACCAGTTTTTCCTGAGGCCCTGATGATCGTAGACCTCTTGCAACCTATCAACTCGATGATCTGATCTTCGACGACCTCGGGCATCGCATTGGGAAGATCCATCTTGTTCAGGATCGGAATGATCTCCAGGTCGTGTTCGATGGCCAAATATAGATTGGATATTGTTTGAGCCTGAATGCCCTGTGTCGCATCTATGATCAGCAAAGCCCCTTCACAGGCAGCAATGGAACGGGATACTTCGTAGGAAAAGTCAACGTGTCCGGGAGTATCAATCAGATTGAGCAGAAATTTTTCACCTTCGTGAAAATACTCCATCTGTATCGCGTGACTCTTGATGGTGATCCCGCGCTCCCTTTCCAGATCCATGTCGTCCAACACCTGAGCCTCCATGTCGCGGGAATTGATCGTCGAGGTCATCTCCAACAGACGGTCGGCCAGCGTACTCTTTCCATGGTCAATATGGGCTATGATGCAAAAATTCCGGGTGTTATTCATGTCTGACATTCCTTATATGCTTGATAATCTGTACTTCAATTAAAAATATTTCGCAGCAAAGATAGGCAAATTTTTGATAGTTAAATTTTGTGGCCCTGAGATCTGATCCGGCTTGAATTGAGACAACGATTCTTTGGAGAACAAAGGCAGCCATCGTGAATCAATTAACATAAAGTAAACTGATTACCGGCATTTTGTTGTTAACAATTTGGAAGCTATCTGCGTATAAATACTAAAAACTGAGAAAGATGATCTATCTCCATACATTTTCTGCCATGCTTGGAAAAAATCATCTGTTTTTATACCAACTGACAGTCTAAAATCTATGAAATTCAAAGCCTTCCGAATATTCATCCCCCTATATTCTATTTTTATCACTGCCAGCACCATGGCTCAGCAAACGGCCGATCCACAAAAAACGCTGGTCGAAAAGCTGGTCAAGGCCGGGTTTGAAAATGTGGGCATTTATCAGGAGAAAAAGGATGCTTACCTCTTTTATGAAAATCGTCTTTACCGCTGGGAAATCGATGGCCTTTCCCAAGTAATCCTTGTAGCTGCGTCAGAACTCGGTGACTCTATCCATCTGCATGTGGTGCCTTTATACAATCAGATTCCGGTTGCGGTTGTCAGTACAGGGATACATGGATACCAAAAGATGGTGTCGGGAAATTCCGAAATGAATCCAGTGGACAGTTCCATTTCCGTCAACCTGAACAGTGACTCGGTCAGAACCATCCAAAGGCGACTTCATCTGCAAAATAGCCCGTTTAGAAAGATTGATCTGATCTTTCTTCCTGGGTTGAGATTTCAATATGGCAATTTCTCAAATCCATTGGAAAAAAGGATCAGTATCTCAACGATAGTTCAGACTTCGCTTTGGAAAGGGAATTTACTTTCAGCAGAAGTCCTCATTCCGTTCTTCAATGATCTTCAGCAATCTTTCGAAGGAGACATCCGACTAGAAGCTGCGACCCTCAACCAATTGTTTCGACTGCCCAAAAATCTTTTCATCTATGCCTCGGCAGGAATTTTCCCCTATACAGTCAGATTGACCTCCAGTATAAACTACAAACGTTATGGTGTTTCGACTGAGATCCGAAAATATTTACTAAATGGCAGACTCAGTGCCGGAGGAACTTTTGGCCTGACCGGATACATGGATTACGGGGGAGGAAATCTGAACTACTGGCCCATCGATCAGTTCAATTTTGCCCTCTATACAGAGTATCGTGAGCCCACCCTGGATCTCTTCACCAGGCTGACGGCAGGGAAATTCCTTTACAACGACTATGCGGTGCGTCTGGACTTTAAAAGGAGATTCCACGAATCCACGTTAGGTGTGTTTATCATTAAATCAAATTATAAAGTAACCCCCTCCGAAACAGGGACAGTTGGGGGTATTAGTCTGACGCTTCCCATTTCCTCACGCAAAGCCACAAAACCAGCCCCTTTCAGGATGAAACTGGCCAAATATTTCGATTATGAATACAGGGAAAGGACCGTCGATCCGCTCGCCACAACCTACAGAACGAACAACGATTGGAACGAAATCGTCCTGAATCTGAATCCAGACTACATCAAGAAGCAACTGATGAAACCCTGACTTCAAAAGATCAGCAAAACAGTTTCCAATTTTACCAGGTCTTAAAACTTTGCTCGTCACTGTAAACAAAATCTTTGGTACCCTCCATCATTCCCCAAGCCTTGAAGTAGTAGACGGTATTTCTTTCCAATCCTATGGCCATCGAATAGGAGCCCGAGCCAACATCATAGCCCAATGTTGCAGCAGTGGTATCGTTAAACTTTGCTCCAGCCGTACCGGAAACGATAAAGCCTCTGAAACATTTTTGATTGACATTTCCCTTGAGCAAAAAGTCCTGATTGGAAAGGTAGGTTACGTTCAGCGTAATTGTCGTAGGTGGTATGGTTTCCTTGTGGCAACTCAATAAGAACACCAAGGCAACAAAAAATAGTTTATTTTTCATCTCACTTGAGTTGTTTGTAGTTAATCTTGAGACCTTCCAGTGCGCTCGGAAGAGCCGGATAACTGAATATCAGTTAAAGTCTGCATCCGATACTTGATGGATTGCTTTTCTTCAACAATAACAAACCTGGTAACATTTTGTTCGTATGGCCCTCCCATTTTTAAAAATCAGGAAAAAATCTCCAGGTTTCCAAAAAAAACCAGAAAGAAATCAAACGGAGATAAAGGGCTATCCATCGCTCTATGGTGCACCCTCGACAAACAGTTGGTTGAATGTTAAGAAGCAAAAGGAACAGTAGGGGGTGAAAACTACGATTTGGTATTTGATGGAAAATTTGAACAAAGCTCAGGATGGACGAACAAAGATGAATCGATGGGAGACTCCACAAGTTGTGGGAGGAAGTCACTTCTATGAATGTATTTCGTGGAGATCAAAAAACTCAAAGCACAATCTTATAGTTGATACCGGCAGCATAGGAGTTGAAATTCAAAGCCGCCAGGGAGATGGAAAAATGATTCAGAAAAAGGTATTGAAAACCTGCATTCACATATCTTGAATCGTATTCGGCGTAAAGATGGAGGGAGTTCAGCGGAGAATAGGCTACCCCGCCAAAAGGACCATCCAACTGATAATAAAATGCCTTCATAATTCTTGGGGCATACCCCAGATGCAAATCAAAGGCACTAATTTTTTTGGAAAGCACCAAGTAGGTAGCATTAAAATGGACCGTATTCCACCCTGTCGTCGAAGCAATATCGTGGATCCCTATGACAACGGCTGGAAGGGATTTTTTTTCCTTTAACAACCTGAGACGGACCATCGGAGTCTGATCCATTGTATAATTGTTAACGTGGTAATACAGCGGTTTGTTGACCCGGTACACCAACTCCAGAAAAGGCAAAAAAGTAAGGCTGACATAGACTGCGACGTAGTTTTTAGTGCCTTCAAAATACTGTTGATCCTTTTTGTCAAAGTAGGAGGTACCAAAATTCAGTGTCCCGTCCTCCTGCATCCGTGCCGTAGGAATGGTAACAAGACCTGTGGTTCCGGACAGGGATTGCGCCCGGATTGCCTTTGGAGACAAAAACCCTGAGAACAGCAAAAAAGCCAATACAACAATTTTTCTTTTTGAAAACATAGCATCACAATCTGAATAATCTCATAAAAACATATTGACCCTGATTCACGGTTTACAATCAAGAGGTCTTCCGTAAAAATACCCTTTTCAATAAAAATTATCCCAAAAGGAAGCACCCATAATCCAATTGACTATTTGGCTTATGGGTGCTTAATTGCTTCTAAATTCCCAGAAACATATTTTCAATATTCCCGGAACAGTAATCTACTGGTGACAAGGTGTAAAGGTTGGATGTGGTACCTGGTCTGCATTTGGAATAAGTATCGTTTTTGTTAAGATTGCACCCGAAACTGGATCTTTTACTGTAAGAAGCCAGTTCTCAAGGTTGCATGTCCAGCTCTCTCCTGAATAAGAATTAGATTGCGCCGGAACTGCATCGAATTTTACTTGAACCGAATATTGTACATTGTTTACAGTACTGAGGTTGGTCAAATACCACGCAAGATTGGGAATTGCCGTATCACTATTTGTATAGGTTGTAGTGTTGGTAAAACTACCTGCAGCCAACACCGCTGTACAGGTTGGATTAACAACTGTTTGAGCCGGACTTTCAGTTGTACTCTGACGAACAAAGGACACCACCGCACTATTTACCAAGACATAGGAGGAAAAGTGGTTGATCTTGTAATAAACCGTATTTCTGTCCGTCGAAAAGTGATCGGGTGTAATGACTTCTACCGTTCCGTCTTTCCTGACATAATTCAGAGCCAGTGCATTTTGAAAGGCCGTTTTAAGCGCCGTTGACATGCTGGAAGGGTACAGATTGGCAATGCTCATGTCAATTACCATTGGTTTGTCAAAAGTCAATCCCTCCGGCTGCAGATTCAAGGTTTGCATGGCAATCTTATCCTTAACCACAGAAACCGAACTGGCTACCACCTGATTGTTGACAACTGGCAAGGTTTGGGTTGCAACAGGAACATTGGTTACACTGATGCCCACTGAAGCAGGTTTTGTACCATCTGCAAGGGTAAATACCGTTGCTGGCGACACCGTTACATTCGCAACGACGGCACTGGACGGAGCATCGGCAAAGGTACTAACGGGAATCGAGCCTCCTGATGTAGAAGTTACCACGATGGCTACTGCTGCTTTACTTAATCCGATAGAGGCCTTGAGGTTCAAACTGCTTTTGGCATCTGTCGGAAGTACTACTGAAATGATCTTGGGATCCGAGGTGGCATAACCTGTCTTTGAGACTACTATAGAATAATTACCTGCAACCGGATCTTTGATAACATAGGTATTTCCTGTGGCAGTCTGATTAATCGTGGCGTTAGGAGTGGTTATTGCCACGGTGAACTGACCAATGGAGTCATTAGTAAAAGGATTGATTGCACTGACAACTATCTGACGCGAAACCACAATACTCAAATTGGGATCCGGTGTGACAGTGCTTTTCTTGCAGCTGTAAATGGCAGCACCGGCTATCACCAGTGCAAAAAACAGTAAAACGACTTTCAGATTAGATTTCATCATAATATTAATTTTTAAAATTCTCATAGGATAAAAATTCACTCACTCCAACTACACTTTTCTAAAAATCAATATTTTAAAAAAGGGGTGATCTCGTACATATACAAAATTACGTAAAATAGGAATAGATGTTTCGTTTTATTGTTAAATTTTGTTAAAATTCTAAGAAAAATGTAAAATAGATGCTATTTATCATAGTATTTTATATCCATTTTTATTCGTCCACAATTCGTCCCGGAACATATAACGTATTGATATTATGTTATTTACAAAATCACAATAATTATCAATCAAATTTAATCTGGAAAACCACCACTTCAGGGGAGTTTCCTGTCCGAATAGGGGGCCCCCAGGATCCAAAACCGGAGGAAACATAAAAATATGTATTATTCTTTTTCATCAATCCCCAGCTAAGTTCAAAGATAGCCTCCGTAACATAATTCAAGGGCCACATCTGGCCATCGTGGGTATGTCCCGAGAGATGAAGATCGGCTCCGATTTCCACCGCCTCTTCCAGGTGAAAGGGCTGATGGTTCATGACAATGATCGGTTTGGCAGGATCAAGCTCCTTTGCCAGTAGCTTCAGTTCGTGTGGATTATCCCCTCCTCCCATCCGTCTGCTGTCCCTGTCGTCGCGTCCCACTAACTGAATACCGTTGGGAAGTGTAACTACTTCATCCCTCAGAACCTTTATGTTGATGCTTTTGAGGTAAGGCAGGGTGTTTTGTATACCTCCAATGTATTCGTGATTCCCCGGAATCGCATAAACACCCATCGGTGTACGAATTTCCTGAATGTGCTTTCCAAGATTTTTCCGCAATACCGGACCGATGTCCCCATCAACCAAATCTCCGCACAACAAAACCAGGTCAGGCTTTTGCTCATTAATGATTCTCACCAGTTTAAGTTCCTGGCGCTCCCCTATAAGAGCCCCAAGGTGGATATCGGATGCCATCAGAATCTTCAGCTCCTTGTTCCCTAAAACCTGCTTGTGAATGGTGAGCGGAATCAGTTTAATCCTGGTGGTGAGGGCATTGAGGTATCCTCCTAAAATCACAAGAGAAACCACCCCAATGATGGAATAACCCAATACCAATTTCCCGACATCGGTAAAAACCGGCAAAAAATGAAAGAAATGGTTCACCAACCGGATCAGGTCGATCAGCAACAGTGCCAGCAGAAAGTAGAACATAAAGGCCAGCCAGAAGGCTCCCACCCTGTAAATCCACTCACTGACAATGGAGGAGGCGGTTCGCTCCCAAAACATACCAACGATAAAAGAGGAAACCAGCGACCAGAAACCGATGGTGTACCACTTCTTTAACGTTGGATTGCAGGAAAATACCATCAACCCACGAGAGTATACATAATAGTTTAGAGACGAATAAACCAGCAAAACAATGCTGAAAAATATCATAAAAGTGATCGATCTCATGTAAAAAATTTAAGAGCGTAAAGCTATCAATTATTGCGGGGGCATAAATCCGGTCCGCCCAATTTGATTATATTTGCCGCAAGATACTCATCAAACTGTTTCAAAGAATGCTTTTCCGGCTCACATTCCTGATTTTTGCAGTCCTGTTACTCTTTTCGTGTAACAACAGCTCGCACTGCTACGAGTCGTCAGAGACCTTGGCGGTAGCCAGTTTCACGGGTGGAGGAGTTATCAACATCGATTCCATCCTGGTAAAAAGCTATCTCAGAAACGGTATTGGCGACACCCTTTCCTCTACCAAAGTCGCAGCCGTCACAGAAAGGGCAGGATTACCGCTTTCCCTCTCTGCAGATTCAACGGGATTTGTCGTTTTTGCCAACGGCAGGTCAAGCTCCTTTTGGTTGAAACATACCATGAACATCAAGTTAATTTCTCAAAGTTGCGGCTTTGCTCCTTACTACCAGCTTGTTGCAACTAAGCACAGTTCACTGATTGACTCCGTGAAAGTGTCCGACCCCAGTGTAGATCCCCAATCCGCAATAAGATACGCCACCAATGGACAAAATGTTACGATCTATCTTCATCTTTCTACTCCTTAGTCCGCTGGTGGGCCTTGGACAGAACAAGCCTGAAGTGTGGCGGTATGAAGGACCCCGCATTGGGATTGACTTATCACGTTTTCTGATGTCTTCCATCCAGAAGGCGACCCAGAGCGCCTTTGAAATTCAGGCCGATTATCCCTACAAGGGGAATTTTTTCCCTACCCTTGAAGCTGGTTACCAAAGCATCAACGATGTGAAGGAGACCTTTCACTACACCAATAAGGGCCCTTATGCGAG
>CAINVV010000239.1 GCA_903854235.1 uncultured Bacteroidia bacterium
AGCAATGGGTAAACAATCGTCTGACCATTGCCGTAAAAAATGGATTTACCCTTATTTACGATGAATTTACCAGGTCCCGTCCGGAGGCCAATAACATTCTCCTTCCGATTCTTCAGGAGCGGATGCTGAGTACTTCCGCAGCGAAGGAGGAAGATTATTACATGAAGGTACACCCCGAATTCAGGGCTATCTTCACCTCCAATCCGGAAGAGTACGCAGGAGTCAACAGAACCCAGGATGCCTTGCGCGACAGGATGGTTACGATGGACCTCGATCATTTTGATTATGAAACGGAGTTGCGGATCACCATGGCAAAATCAGAACTTCAGTTGAAGGACACCGAAACAATTGTGAAGATCGTACGGGGGTTGCGCGAATCCGGAAAAACAGAATTCGATCCAACCATCCGCGGTTCAATCATGATTGCCAAAACCCTGGCGACCCTGAATACCACTCCATCCGAATCCAAAGAGATGTTTCAGAAAATATGCCAGGATATCCTCACCTCCGAAACGAGCCGGATTGGATCAAAAACCAATCAGGAGAAAGTCAAGATGATAGTGAATGAACTTATTGAGCTTTATACGGTCTGACCATCAACCAAAACATTACAATATGCCAATTTCAAGTGCCATCAAAGGACTGCAAAGCATCAAAAGCATGCAAAGTGTAGTCAAATCAGGTATTCCCAACAAGGAAGACTCGGATTTCATCAAATTGTATATGCTGGAAAAGGAGCGCACCCGCCTCAAGAGTGATGAGATCAAGATCCTTCAACGTCTTGAAATCATTCAAAACCGTCTGAAGGAGATTCAACTCTATTATGACGAGAAAGCCGGAGAGATGCACGTTCCAGTTGAAGGAGAAAAGAAAAAAAAGGTTGCAAAAGAGGACACCAAGGAGTGGAAAACAATGTCAATCGATTATTAAAAATACAAAATGTCTGAACCTACACATTCCATCAACGCAACGGGCCTGGCCGACATCCTGGAAAGAGTCCTTGACAAGGGGATCGTCATCGCCGGTGACATCAAGATCCAGATTGCCGACATCGACCTGCTGACCATCAAGATCAGGTTGCTGGTCGCTTCTGTTGACAAGGCGATGGAAATGGGAATCAACTGGTGGCAGGAGGATACCTATTTGTCCACCAAGGCCAGGGAAAAGGAGCTCAATGCCAAGCAAGAAGAACTGAACAAGCGCATCGAGAGTCTGGAAGCCAAAATTAAATCTGTCTGAAAGATCATAGGAGAAAGTTGAGTCAATCCTAACATTGGCAACGGAGGTTGCCGCATTTCTACTTTAAATGGACGACAAAAAAAACAAGAATAAAGAGGAAAACCAAAATTCAGATTTCGAATTTTTGGGATTCGGAGGTCTATTGAAAGGAATTGGGAAACTGGTGGATATTGCAGCGAAACTCGAAGAAAAGGGTGGATTGCAGAAAGAAGGGGAGATCAATCTGGAGCACATCCGGAAAGGGATGAAAGGCGTTTACGGATTTACCATCAACACCGCCGGAGGAGGAAGTCCCAAAGTCGAGACATTCGGGAACATCAAAAAAACACCGGAAGGACCCAAGGTAGACGAAGAACGCGAACCCATCACCGATATTTTTGATGAGGAAGATGAAATCGTGGTCATTGCCGAAATGCCAGGGGTTGAGGAGGGAGATCTTAAAATTGAATTGAAGGAAGATATCCTTGACATCACGGCAGTTAATCGAAACCGAAGTTACCGCAAGGAGCTTCTGCTCCCCGTCAAGTTGCTTCAGACCAATCTCAAACACAAGTTTACCAACGGCATTCTTGAAATCAAGATAAAAAAATAGCGGTTATGGCACTCACTGGATTAGAAGACAAAGACCTGAAGCTTATCCTTTTTGGAGGCAAGGGTGGAGTTGGAAAAACCAGTTGCGCCATTGCTACTTCCATCGGCCTGTCAAAAAAATTCAAGACGCTGCTCATTTCAACGGATCCGGCACATTCGGTTTCTGATTGCCTCGGTCAACCAGTTGGGTTCAAGGTTACACCTGTAAACGGTTCCGAAAATCTCTGGGCTATCGAAGTCGTGGCCGAAGAAGCGCTCTCTCTGTTCAAGGAAGAACATTCCAGGGAATTAAGAAAATTGCTGGAAACTTCTACCAACCTGGATGAGCAGGATATCAGTCAGATGTTGTCGCTCTCGATTCCCGGCATTGATGAGGTAATGAGCTTTAAAACGATCATCGATTTTATCGAGGAGGGTCAATTTGAAAAGTATGTGGTAGATACGGCTCCGACCGGTCACGCACTTCGCCTGATCTCTTCTCCACAAATGCTCGACAATTGGATCAAGGTAGCGGCACAAATGAGATGGAAATACCGTTTCATGATCACCAGTTTTGCAGGTACCTATCAGCAGGATGAGGTGGATGCGTTGTTGCTTAGTCTGAAAAAAACAGTTAAAAGGATCGAGAATCTGCTGAAGGACAACAAGAGATGCGAGTTTATCCCTGTATGCATTCCTGAGTCTATGGCCATTTTGGAAACTGGCAGGCTATTGGCAGAGTTGGGCTCCTCCGGTATCGTATCGCGGCAGGTCGTTGTCAACAACACCATGGTTTCTGAAGAATGCGATTTTTGCAAACGCAGAAAGGCAGGTCAGCAGAAATACCTCAAAGAGATTAAAAGCAGTTTCAGCAACCTGAGCATGGTGACAGTGCCTGTATTTCCGGAAGAGATCAGGGGGCTCACCTCCCTTAATGAACTGGAAGCTTATTTGCTGGAAGAATAGAACAAAGCAGGTCAACCAAGGTGTGTTGCGGATGGGATTTTTACAAATTGGGAAGAGGTTTTTTTCAAAGAATAATCTGGAAGATGAAAGCAAAGGAGGATATGGTTCTAAGGGTAAAAGAGGCCCTCGTCAAGGATGTTGGTAGGGCGGTAGCCCGGATCGATCCCAGTGACATGAAACTGTTCGGTTTGGAAAGCGGGGAGGTCGTGATGCTGGAAGGGAAACGTTCAACGCCGGTAAAACTGATGCCTTGTTATCCTGAAGACCGTAACAAATCCATGATCCAAATAGATGGCATTACCCGTGCCAATGCACAAACGGGAATTGACGAACGCATCAAACTGGTCAAAATTGCGTGCAAGCAGGCGCTGAAAATCAAACTTAAACCCGATGCCGTTACTGGCACGCTGTTCAAAACGGATGATGCAAAATACATTGGCTCCCTGATCAATGGACTGCCAGTTGTCAAGGGAGATAAGGTCAGGGCTACACTTTTTGGATCCAGAACGGTCGATTATACCATTACCGGTACAGTTCCCGAAGGGGTTGTGCTGATCCAGCCCAACACCGTATTCCAGTTGGAATTGGCAAAAAAGGAGGGTGAATACAAGAGCAAAGTGTCATACGAAGATATAGGCGGTTTGGGTAATCAGGTTCAACGCATCCGGGAGATGATTGAGCTGCCCCTTAAATACCCTGAAATTTTCGAACGACTGGGCATTCAGCCCCCCAAAGGGGTATTCCTGTATGGTCCTCCGGGAACTGGAAAGACTTTGATTGTTAGGGCAGTAGCTCACGAAACGGATGCCTATTTTATCAACATCTCGGGTCCCGAGATCATGGGGAAATATTACGGTGAGAGTGAAGGAAGGATCCGCAAACTTTTTGAAGAGGCTCAGGCACACGCTCCTTCCATCATTTTTATCGATGAAATCGATGCCATCGCCCCCAAGCGGGAGGATATGGGAGGAGAAAAGCAGGTTGAAAAAAGGGTGGTGGCACAACTTTTATCTTTAATGGATGGATTGGAATCCAGGGGCAAGGTAATAGTGATCGGTGCCACCAACATACCCAACTCCATCGATCCTGCGCTCAGAAGACCAGGCCGTTTTGACCGTGAAATATCCATTTCCATCCCTGATAAGAAAGGTAGGCTGGAAATTCTTCACATTCATACCAGGGGCATTCCATTTTCGGCTGATGTGGATATGGAAAAGCTTGCTGAAATCACCCACGGATTCGTTGGGGCAGATCTGGAGGCTCTGGCACGTGAGGCGGCGATGACGGCCTTGCGCAAGATCCTTCCTCAGATCGATTTTGAAATGGCAGAGATTCCCTATGAATTACTGATGTCGCTGGAAGTAACCATGGACAATTTTCTGGACGCTATGAAAGAGGTAGAACCCTCGGCCATCCGGGAGGTTTTTGTGGAAGTGCCGGATGTCAAATGGGAAGATGTTGGTGGACTCGATGAGATCAAGGAAGCACTGAAAGAGACGGTCGAATGGCCGCTAAAATATGCCCATCTGTTCAAGATGGCAGACACCAGGCCGCCAAAGGGGATTATCCTTCACGGGAAGCCGGGTACAGGAAAAACTTATCTCGCCAAGGCCCTTGCCAGTGAGAGTGGGGTCAATTTCATCTCCGTCAAAGGTCCGCAGATATTGAGCCGTTTCATCGGGGAGTCTGAAAAAGGGGTCAGGGAGCTTTTCCGGATGGCCAAACAGGCCTCCCCCTGCATTCTGTTTCTGGATGAGATCGACAGTCTGACACCAAAAAGAAGTGAGGATGGCTCCGGTTCGGGCGTCATTGAGCGGGTGATTGGTCAATTTCTTACCGAGATGGATGGAATTGAGGAGCTGAAAGGAGTTACCGTGCTAGCCGCCACCAACCGGATTGACCTGATTGATCCTGCATTGCTAAGGAGTGGCCGATTTGACCTGATTTTTGAACTGCCACTTCCGGATCTTCCTACCAGGGGAAAGATATTGGAAATTCATACCCGTAAAAAACCACTTGGCAAACTTGTCGACCTGAAGAAACTGGCATTGAAAATGGATGGTTTTACCGGCTCCGACCTGGAATTCATCTGCCGGAAGGCGGCCATGCTTGCCATGCGTCAGCTCATCGAAAAAAATCGGGGAAAACCCGACGAAAAGATGGGTGATATCACGCTTCTTGAAAAACATTTTGCAGAGGCGATTGAATTGGTAAGACAGCAAAATTTAACCAGGGGGAAAGGGCTCACCTACCAACCCTCTTCAAGCTAAAAACCTAGCGAAATTCTGAATTTAAACTTATAACAAGATAAAGATGCAAACAAAGGGTATTTACATATATGGCATCGTCCCGAATCTTTACGGGGCAGATCAGGATCAGTTACTGAAGGAATCGGGAGTCTATTTCATCACCTATCAAAATTTCTCGGCGCTCGTATCCGATACGGAGAACACCCTGATCGATTTTACAGACCGGGAGAACCTTGGAAGGTTGCTGATCCAGCACCAAAAAATCATTGAATCCATCATGGTAATCGGTTTCAACATGATTCTCCCTGTGAAACTGGGTACCATCGTATCCTCCAGGGAAGAGGTGATGGGCATCCTGGCCAAGGGATATGACCTGATCAGATCGATCTTGACCAAAACGGATCATCTGGTAGAAATTGACCTGGCCATTACCTGGGCAAATTTTCCGGAGAGCTTGATGGAGATCGCCCAACTTCCTGAAATAGTAGCGATGAAGGAAGAGATACTGAAAAATGCAGATACTCCGTCGACCCTGGATCAGGTGCGGGTTGGGATGTTGGTTCAGTCGAAGCTGGATGAAAAAAATAAGGCCATTGAACTGAATGTCCTGGACAAGTTGTCGGCCCAATGTGAGGACATCAAAGTGCATGAGGTGATGAACGACCAGATGATTACCAACGCGGCCTATCTTCTGAATAAGCTGAATTTGACGAAGTTCGAACAAACACTGGATCTGTTGGACGAAGAGTTCAAGGGTCTTCTGAATTTCAAAATGGTTGGACCGTTACCCTGTTACAGTTTTTATACCATCGAGGTGAAAGAGCTGAACCTCGACCTGATTCACGTCGCAAGAAGGGAATTTGGAATTAATGAAATTACCACTGAATCAGAAATTAAAAGTGCCTATCTTGAAAAGGCAAAGCAGTACCATCCGGATGGTGAATCAGAACTGGGTAATGAGGATAATTTCTTAAGAATCAACAAGGCTTACCACCTTCTTTTGGAGTATTTAAAGGCATCCAGACAGCTGAATCACAACGAACAACCCTTTACTGAGAACAGCAGCGGTACAAAAAAATTAATCTTGGTAAAACTAAAAGACTGATATGCAACGCGACGGAAAATACATTTATTGCATCATTGCTGCGGATTACGACGTGAGCCTGGGCCCTATCGGCGTAGGCGGTCGAGGTGATCTGGTCTCTACCATTGGATTCGATGGACTTTGCATGGTGGTCAGTGACCATCCGCTTACCCGGTTCGATGTGAATCCCGAAAATATGCTGGCCCACCAACGCGTCATCGAAGCAGTGATGAAGGAATTCAGAAGCGTACTTCCGATCAGGTTTGGGATCATTGCGGCTACGCCGGATGAAATCCGGAATCTGCTTAACAGGAGATACAGCGAGTTCATGGAGCTGCTGAAACAGTTTGATAACAAGGTTGAGCTCAATGTCAGAGGAATTTGGAAAAACATGGGTACTGTGTACAAGGAGATTGACAAGGAACACACCGAATTGCAGACAATAAGGACTGAGATTGACCAGCAAACAGAAATGGACAAGCGCAATACCCGGATTTCGGTCGCCGGCGATATAGTTTCTCTGGCCCTGACAGGCAAAAAGGAACAGATGGCCAATGCCATCATTGATGCCTTCAAACGGTCGGTCTTTGAATACAAAATGAATAAAACGACCGGAGATGCCATGTTTATGAACACGGCCTTCCTGGTAAACAGCGGAAGAGAGGTTGAATTCGACAACATCATGTCAGATCTGGGAGAAAAATACCATGAGAGCTGTGACTTTAAATATTCGTTCCCCTTACCCATTTTTAATTTCATCGACTTGAAGATATTTCCTGAAAAATGGGAGCTGTGACAGGAAACCAGGAGCTCCGGCTGGAAAGATGTGTGCGGAAGAGTTCTCATCAAAGCTTTCAATTACTTGAACTTGAATCAAATATTTAATCATAAACCATGGCAACAGAGAATGAAATTCTAAAGGAGGGGAAGTACATCTACGGGATCATCAGGCATTCTGGTCCCCTAAATTATGGACCCATCGGAATGGGTAAGCGGGGAGATCTTGTTTATGCCATAAATTACAAGGATATCAGTGCGGTTGTCAGCAGTTCCCCAATCATCATTTATGAAGCACGACGCGTCAACATGATTACGCACGAAACTGTTTTGGAGGAGGTGATGAAACAATTCTCGGTTTTACCGGTCAGATTTTCAACCATCTCCGAACAGGATAACGACGAAGGAATTGTGAAGATTCTGGAAAAGGATTACAAGAAATTCGACGAAATGCTGACCAAAATGGAGGGTAAGAAGGAGTTGGGACTCAAGATTCTTGCCCACGAAGCACCCATGTACGAAAGCATTCTCGAAAAATATGATGATATCAGGGCCCTGAAAGCGAAGCTGATTAATCTCCCAGCCGACAAGACGCACTACCAGCGGATGAAAATCGGGGAGATGGTGGTGGAGGCACTCAAGAAAGAGACCTCCAATTACAGGGAGCTGATTCTTGATATGCTGACCCCCTTCTCCGTGGAGGTGAAGACCAACGACAATTATGGGGAGATGATGATCCTCAATGTTGCTTTTCTAATAAAAAATACCGCTGAACCTGCCTTTGACGAGGCAGTGAACGAACTGGACGGAAAATTTGGTCACCTGATGACCTTCAAGTACGTGGGAACCCTGCCTCCGTACAATTTTGTTAACTTAGTTATCAATACAAAAGGATAGTGATATGTTCCTGATAGATGACTTGCTTATGGCTCCCCTGAAGGGGGTGATCTTCATTGCCGAGAAGATCAATGAAGTGATTGTGAAGGAAACTTCGGACGAAGGGGCCATCAAGGAAAGACTGATGTCGTTGCAGCTCAAATTTGAGATGGATGAGATCAGTGAAGAGGAATACGACCGGAGAGAGGATGAATTATTGGGAATGCTTGAAAAAATCAGGGAAGATAAACTGGATAAATAATACCATTTGCTATGAGTAATATAATTGATGTAAAGAAAACGGTGATAAAATTTTTGAAAGAGAACATCAAGTGCTACGATGTAACCGTTGTTAAAATTGAGAAAGTCAAAGAAATGTGGAGTACGGTAGCGGAAGTATACGAAGATGACTCTTTTCTTAAATCGATGAATCTTCCGCCCAAACAGGTGCGCCTGTTTTATGCCATTAAAATGGATGAAAAACTGGAGATAACCTCTTTTGAACGTCTGAATTCCTTTGAAGGCTCAGATTTTACATCTGAATAGTATTGCTAAATCTCACCACGATGAATGATCTAATTTATGTTTATTGTATCTCGGATAAAAGGCTTGAAAATATTCGGGATTTTGATCTGAAAACAGTTGAAAACATTCAGGTGGGTGATTTTTTTGCGATCATAAAGCGTGTTTCTGCAGCGGAGTTCTCTGAGGTAAATTTCAAGGCAAACCTCTCCAATGCCGAATGGCTTGAAAAAAATGCAAGGGAACACATCCTGGTAATCAGCAGAATTATGGAAGCAGGCCCGCTTATTCCTTTTCGTTTTGGAACCATTTATTATTCCAGGGAGGGGCTCGAGAAATTTGTAACTGATTTTTCAATTTCACTGACCGACAATTTCAACTACATCCGGGGTAAAGAAGAATGGGCAGTAAAAATTTACTGCGACCGTCGTATTTTAGCCGATCAGATTGATGAACTCTCTGAAGAGGCATCAAATCTTGAAGTGCAAATTATGGGCAGCTCTCCTGGAAAGGCCTTTTTGTTGAAGCGGAAAAAATCGGAACTGATTGAAATTGAGATGGACAGGTTGTGCAAAAATTTCGGACAAGCCTATTTCAATGAACTGAGGGACCTCAGCATCGCTACCGGCCTCAATAATTTGTTGCCTAAAGAGTTCACTGGAAGAAACGATACCATGATGCTCAATGCTACTTTTCTGGTTGAAAGCGAGAAGATCGGGCTTTTTTCCGCAGCCGTCGAAGTGATGAAAACCAAGGCCGGCAAATCGGGCTTCTTTATTGAACAGACTGGTCCCTGGCCACTTTTCTCCTTTGTACATATAAAAGAGAATCCAAAGCAATAAATCCGGCAATACTAACTAATTTTACAAGGAGATGGAAGCCTCTCCAGTGATTGCCTGAAACTAAAATGACACCCATGAATGACAACGTAATTGACAGCTCAAAAGACATCACCATCCTGGAACTCCTCGACCGGGTTTTAAACAAAGGAGTAATACTGACGGGTGACATTGTCATTTCGGTTGCCGACATTGACCTGATCTATCTTGGTGTTAAATTGATGCTGAGTTCTGTCGAGACCATGGAACAACTGAAAAACAGCAACCAACATCCAAAACGTGATGAGTAAGCTAATCTATGCTTTTGTTGAGGCAAATTCTTCGCCTCCGGAATTGGGGTTGCTCCTTAAATATATGCAAAGCATCTCCGGAACCACCCTGGCAGCCATCCGGGTGAATGGTGTTACAGCCATTGTCAGTGACCTCAACAGAGCTGATCTGGTGGCTGACAAACTTAGTGCAATTGCCTATGCTGGTATCATCGAAGAGCTGGCCAAGAAGTTTACCGTCATCCCGGTACGTTTCCCCTCCTTTTTGGGATCATCCTCCGAGGTGGAGGAGATGATCAATCGAAATTTGGAAGGGATTCTCGACAATTTCAGAAAGATTGAAAACAAGTCCGAATTTGGACTGAAGATCTTCTGCGACAAGCAGGTTCTGAAAGAAACCTTGAAGCAGAAAGACAATGAAACTATCGGAAAACCAGAGGGTTCGGAATTAAGAGAGGGGAGTCCTTCTGTCTACAGGGAATGGGTAGACAAAAAGCTAAAGGAATATCAGTTGGAGGAACAGGTCACCGCTTATGTCAATTCTATCTTAACCGTGATCAACGAATCAGTTGAGCCCATACAGGCAGGCTGCAAGTTTAGAAAAATGGTTTCCGAAACGCTGATACTGGATGCTATTTTTCTGGTACGTAAGCAGCAGAAAACGGTGCTTGTAGAGATGGTAAAATCACTGGAGGCGCAATTCTGCGTGCTGACATTCGTGCTGACAGGTCCTTGGCCAGCTTATAGTTTTGTAGACTTTACCGTAAAATAATTTGTCACGATGGATAATGATAATAAAATTCTCTTCAGTTCCGGTTCCATAGAAGAGATGAACGAAGTGATAAGCATGCTGAATGGCAATGAGGAGTCGAAGCTGAAACTGACTCCGGAAAATGCCGATTCCGGACTGGCTAAACTGGTGCTGACACTCGTCGAACTGATCCGGAAACTGGTGGAAAAACAAGCCATGCGTCGCGTAGATGGTGGCTCCTTGACGGATGAGGAGATCGAACGTTTGGGTGAGACACTGATGAAGCTGGAGATGAAAATGGAGGAGTTGAAGAAGTATTTTAACCTGACCGACAGAGACTTGAATATCAATCTCGGACCACTTGGCGATTTGATGTAGAAGCTTTCTTGTGATTTTATACCTATTTTAGTCTGGCCAGATGGGGCATACTATTTTTGCATACAATTTTCAAAGAATTGCCAGACCGGATCGAAGGGTACCGGAGCCGTGACCAAAAGAGATTCCAGTGTCACCGGATGGACAAATTGGATGGTGCGGGCATGCAAATGAATGCCTCCATCTTTGTTGGATCTGGGAAACCCATATTTTAAATCCCCCTTGATGTGCAGTCCGATGGCTGCCAGCTGGGCCCTGATCTGATGATGCCGCCCGGTATGAAGTTCTACTTCGATCAGGTGGAACCGGTCGGAAGAGGCGAGGTACCGGTAGGTGAGCGCTGCTTTCTTCGACTCTTTTTGTTCCTGCAAATAGGCAAATGATTTGTTCTGCTTTTCATTCCGAACCAGCCAGTGTTCGAGCGTAGCAGAGGGTGGTTCAGGTTTGGCTTCGACAACTGCCCAATAGGTCTTTTTAATAGAACCATCATTTCTGAAGAGCTCGTTCATCCTAGTAAGGCATTTGGAGGTTCTGGCAAACAGCAACACTCCGCTGGTAGGGCGGTCGAGCCGATGGGTTACGCCTAAAAAAACATTTCCTGGCTTGTTGTATTTATCTTTCAGGTAGGATTTTACATCATCACCAACAGTCTTATCGCCCGTTTTGTCTCCCTGAACAATGTCACCACAGCGCTTGTTGATGGCGATCAGGTGATTGTCCTCAAAGAGTATTTCGGGCGTATTTTTCTGTTCGGTTGTTGTCATAATCGTCCTGTTGCTTTTAAGGTTCTCTTTTTTTTGTGGTCGGTCATCTTCATTTTTGTAACCGGATTTGGAATCAATCAGACTGGCATTGGTAGGTTGTGCAGCTGGAGGAAAGACAGTTTGTCCCAGTAGCCGCGTTGAAATATGATTTTGTCCTCAGCAATGTGAAAAAAGCCGCAACCCCGAAGGCCCTTTGGGTCGCGCCATTCCAGAATTACCCAATCTCCGTCCTCAAATATATTTTCCGGAATGCAAACCATGGTCGCGGCCGAAAACTCCGCAATAAACATTTGCCTGATTGCGCTCCTTCCAACAACTGGTTTATTGGCCACTTGATGGTTCACTGCCTCTTCGGCATAAAGTGCAGAGATCGCCTCCGCATCTGAATTGTTAAAAGCGGTGATCCAGCAGTCCAAAACCATTCGTGGTGTCATCCGGGTAGGTAAGATGGTTAATTCCTCCCAAAGTTGTTTGGGTGATTAGTCGTATTGCTCCTTCTCGTTCGGGAAATCCTGAGATTTGACATCTTTGATATAACTGCCGACGGCACCCTTGATTTCGGTGGCGAGATCGTGGTAACGACGGAGGAACCTTGGTGAGAATTCCTGGGTAATGCCAAGCATGTCGTGAATGACCAGTACCTGACCATCGACGCCTCCACCAGCGCCAATTCCGATGATTGGGATCTTCAGCTCTTTGGCCACTTTTGCTCCAAGGGAAGCGGGTATTTTCTCCAAGACAATGGCAAAGCATCCAGCCTCTTCCAGCAATTTGGCATCGCTGATGAGCTTGTTGGCCTCCTCCTCTTCCTTTGCCCTTACGACATAGGTCCCGTACCTGTTGATGGATTGTGGCATCAGTCCGAGGTGTCCCATTACCGGGATTCCGGCAGACAGAATTCTTGTGACGGATTCAATTACTTCACTGCCGCCTTCCAGTTTCACCCCGTCCGCGTGGGTGATTTTCATTATTTTGATGGCAGAGTTCAAAGCTTCCAGTGAATTCCCCTGATAGGTACCAAAGGGCATATCGACCACCACCAGACATCGTGTGACGGCTTTCACCACCGATTTCCCGTGGTAAATCATTTGGTCGAGGGTAATGGGAAGAGTGGTCTCGTTGCCGGCCATGACATTGGAAGCGGAGTCTCCGACCAATATGACATCAATTCCTGCCTGGTCGACCAGTTTGGCCATGCTGTAGTCGTAAGAGGTAAGCATGGAGATTTTTTCTCCGTGCAGTTTCATCTCCGATAAAACGTGGGTCGTCACCCTTTTAACCTCTTTGTGTACCGACATAAGCGTGAATATAATTTATGCAAATATAGCAAAGAGTTATGAGTGATGAGATATAAGATATGAGACATGAGAGAAGCGTGTAGGATAGAAATAAATCATAGTGTTTGACATACAAACACACATTCGCTTTCTAACGCATATATCTCATGTCTTATATCTCATGTCTTATATCTCATGTCTTATATCTCTTTTGCTACACTTTCAGGAAAATTTTCTTCTCATAGAGGAACCACAGGAACAACCACTCCAGGACGAGTGCACCAAGGATGATAATCCATTCGCCCAGCGATGGAACCAGAAAGCCAAGGAAATTTTGGGCTGCATCGCGGAAGTCGATGATGCGCGTACCCAAATAGATGGTGATGGAGTTCATTCCGATTACCTTGAAAAAGAATACCTTTCTGGCGCCTATTCCCCAGAGCCAGGTATTGGACCAGTCTTTTACGTCGATGGTAAAATAAAAAAGAGCCAGTAACATAAAGCTGATTCCGGAGGTGAGCATATCGAAAGGAACCGTCCAGGCTGCCTTGATAATCGGATAAAAGGTAGAAAGAGACAGAGCAACTACCACGATGCAGGCCCCGGTAATGGCGAGGATGGAAGCTTTACGGCCGGAGGCGGGAGTGCCATCCCGAAGTATGTGACCAGCGAGGGCTCCCATCAATGTGACAGAGATGGCAGAAATGCAGCAGAGAAGCCCTTCCGGATCAAAAGTTGTTCCGTGCAGCCTTCCTGGAATCAGCAACCTGTCGAGGTAGGCATTGATCCCATTGACAGGATCAAGCAAGCCTGCACCTTTGCCGGTAACTGGAACTTCAAGTTGTATG
>CAINVV010000240.1 GCA_903854235.1 uncultured Bacteroidia bacterium
AAAATGCATGTAATACCCAATCCTGATCCGAACGCAGAAACGAAAATCCTTACCGAATATGTAAACCAGACCAGGCCTCTTTTCGGCCAGGCAGCACATGTAGCTAATTTTTCATTGCTTTTCAAAGATAAGCGCCATGGCTGGGATGGTCAATTGTCAGTTTCCTATACAGGCGACAGGCTTAGCATCGTTTCACGGTATTTGGACCAGGATAGTTGGCAAGCCGGATATACCCAGATGGATGCTTCCGTCGAAAAGAGATTTAAATCCGGATTGACCCTATTTGCCAAAGCATCCAATCTGCTCAATTCGCCAATGATGCAATATGTAAAACAAAACGATGTAAACAAGGCGTATGTCAATGTTGAAAGATACCACAACGGGGTTGTGGAACGAAAAGAATTTTACGGACAAAATATAATGATAGGAATCAGATATAAATTTCAATAATAAGTTAAAAAACAAAAAACAGATGAAACAGAGTTTAATTTTAATCACCATCGTACTTTTATGCGCAACTTTTGTCACAAGTTGTAAAAAGGATACGACGATTGACCTGGCAGGGATCACCCTGTCAAAGACTTCTACAACATTGAAGCCACAAGTGTCGGAAACTTTAACCGTTACTTTCTTTCCTGCAGATGCCTCCAACCAGGAAGTGGTCTGGACTTCTTCCAATACTGCCGTTGCGACAGTTGACAACACAGGCAAAATTACTGCTGTTGCAGTTGGTAGCGCAAAAATTAGTGTTACCTATTCACAAAATAAGGCGCTTGTTGCGAATTGTGATGTGACCGTATCATGGGCAACACTTAATAATGTTGCAGGTAATGTGTCCGGGACCTGGGAGAAAAACGCGACAGTCAATATTTCCGGACATATCACTGTCCCTGCCGGTCAATCCTTAACCATCGAAGAAGGTGTTCAGGTGATTTTCGATGACAATGGTGTAGGGGCAAGTCATACCAGGATAGAATTTATGGTTGGAGGAAAACTGTATTGCAATGGTACAACGACAAATCCGATATTGTTCTCAGTAGCTCCAAGCAAGCGTATCGCGACAAACACCTTCGGTGGATTGTGGGGTGGTATTGTAGCAACTAAGGATTGTTCCGAAATGTTGTTCAACAATGTCATCATGGAATATACTGGTGGTGATGTTGTGGCGGATTCTCCTTCTGCCGTGGCAGGAATTTATACCGCCGGCGGTGACATCACCCCGCATATCACGACCAACAATTCATTGGGTAAATATGTGATCACAAACTGTACTTTCCGCAATGGACGTTCAGATGCTATTTATTTCATTGGGGGTCTGGGAATCATTACCAACAACACCTTCATTGCCATAGGCCAGACAGGTGGTGAAGCAATCAATATTAAAGCGGGAGGTAAAGTTGATGCTGCATACAACCTGATTTTCTCGCCCAATACAAACGGATTAAAGCTTTCGTCTTCAGGACAGGATGACGCTGCAGGTAGAGGACAAGCGCTAATCAAAGCATTTAACAACACAATTATCAACTCAGGCTGGAGACGAAACGGGATCAAAGGTGGTTCAGCTTACATTGAAAAAGGAGCATTGGTTAGTGTGTTCAACAATCTGATGGTCAACTGCAAATTCATGGCCATGACACCCTCCTTCGACAAACCGAGCCCAACTGGAGGAGCAGATAACAACTCGATCATCAATTATAATTTCTATGCTTCAGGCTCTCAACAAAGTACGCTTGCACAGGATAATCCATTGACGCTCACCTCATACATGGGTTATGTATCGAACCAGGCCGCCTACTGGCACGATGGCCGTAACAATACCCCCAAGGTAGATTTAAACAGCCCTGTTAGCGCATCTGCGGGCGACAGTTCCAAAGACCCAAAAGTCGTAAACTTCGGATTCAATACTGTTGATCTGGCCAGTTACACCTATGATAGCAGCTGGAATTTCCGCGTTCAGGCAGCATCACCTGTATTGACTGGAGCCTATTCAAGTTTTACCGGCTCATACGCTCCCTATTGGGGAACAACAGGTTTAACGGTCAACAGCGTGGAATACAAAACTCCGGCCCCCTCTGCACGTTTTGGCGTTTTCGGAACTAATTGATAATTTTAACAAACACAAAAGAGGATATCTCAAAAATCAAATTAATTGAGATATCCTTTTTTTTTACATTCATTAAATAAATATTTATGAAACGGATATATAACATTTTATTGATTTTGATGTTATCACTTTATACTGTTGATGCCCAGGTACTTATCAATCCCGAAAAGTTGCCTGACCAGGCACTAAATTTCATGGTTGCCAGCGATATGGGAAGAAGAGGAGTCTCCGAGCAAAAAAACATTGCAACCTTAATGGGCAAGGAAGCTGATATGAACAAAATAAGCTTCATTGCCGTTCCAGGCGATCCAATTCATGATGACGGTGTGAAAAGCACCGAAGACAGCGAATGGAAGGATAAATTTGAGAATATTTACACCGCTTCTTCCCTGATGACCCTCCCCTGGTATGTGGTTGCAGGAAATCACGAATACCACGGAAGTGTTCAGGCTATCATGGATTATTCAAAAATTTCCAAACGATGGAAAGCGCCGGCAAGGTACTTTTCCTTTGAAAAAACACTGGATACAAAAGGAACAAAATGTTTGTTCGTGTTTATTGACACCGCGCCGCTGATTGACAAATACCGGGCAGATAAAAGTTACTCAGATGCCTGCAAACAAGATATGGAGAAAGAACTGAAATGGTTGGATTCAACATTGGTCTCTTCAAAGGACCGTTGGAAAATCGTACTCGGACACCACCCTGTTTATGCGGATACGCAAAAAGATGTAAATGAACGTACGGATATGGAGAAGCGGGTAGGCATTATCCTGGAGAAAGAGAAGGCTGATTTCTATATTTGTGGTCACATCCACAATTTTCAGCACCTGAAGCCAACAGGTAAAATAGTAAATTATATCGTAAACTCTTCCGCTTCAGAGTCCAGAAAAGTGAACAAAACAGATGGCACCATTTTCTGTAACCCCGACCCCGGTTTCACGGTTTGTTCCGTTACTTCGGAAAGCTTTTCCTTTTTCTTCGTCAACCACAAGGGCGAAGATGTGTACAAGTACATCCTGAAGAAATAGGATAACCAGATATGGAAATAATATCATAACTTTAATGAAAATTATTGTCATGGTAATAAATTGGTGGGTAATCGGATTTGTTATTTTTTTTGTAGTAATCGGGATTGTGTACCTGATCTGGAAAAATATCAAGGATGAAAAGGAAGTAACGAAAACCTTTTTTAACGATGAGATGAAACCTGAAAAGCATGAAATTAATGAGGAGGAAATCTGATACACAAAAAACTATTGATGACTTAATTAAGAAGAAAAGGGTAATCTTAAAAATAGGATAGAAGGAATATTCCACCAAAAATGATAAAAAGACCCAGAGCCAAGAAGTTAGTATAGACTATACTTTGGCTTTGGGTCAATTTTTTTTAATTAGACTTCCTGAACAATATTGCACCACCTTACATCCATTGAGTTGCTGATCCCCAGGATAAGATCTTACGGCTTGAAACGTGCATAATTGCTGTCAGATACCTGCCCCCCCGTATTGGGATGTAGGCTATATCTGTACAGCTAAAATATTGATCATTGTTGTGAATTTTTGGCGTCAATGGATAAGGTAGCGTGCGGAACAGCACGAAGACGCTCTTTCGAGATCAATGCTCCGGTTTCACGACAGATGCCATACGTTTTGTTCTCGATACGAATCAGAGCCGCTTCGAGATGCTGAATGAATTTTTGTTGGCGCTGTGCAAGCTTACCAGCCTCTTCCTTCGACAGGGTTGCTGCACCTTCTTCCAATACCTTGAAAGTCGGGGAGGTATCTTGTGTATCATTGCCATCACCCTGTGTAATAGCGTTTTTGTATAGCCCGTAATCCTGGCGTGCTTTTTCTAGCTTACACAGAATCAATGTTTTAAACTCCTGGCGTTCTTCGTTTGAATATCTGGTTTTCTCCATCATAATTTTTAGCTTTTTGTATATCTAATCTAAACAGAACCAATTTTTTCTTGAGCTCGCAAAAATTCATGAACGGGTACGGTAAATCTCTTTCAAAAAAAATGAACATTTCGGTTTTGCAAACAATTAGTTGCGCTTATAGAAAGTTAATGCAGCCACAGTACCCGGATATTTTTTAATTTCTGATACCGTAAAATACCCTGTTCCATCTGCCGCGAAGCAGATGGCCTCGCCCTGGCGTTCATTGTTAAAATAGGGGGCTGAAAAGGGAGCTCTAAGCAATGCATTTAAGACAGTTTCGTTCGGCAATCTTTTCCAATACCATATTTGACTGTTATTCCGCACGAGGATCTCAGAACCATCTGCCGAAATATCGGCTGATGTTAAATGGTCAAATGGAAAGGTTCCCAATTGTATTAGTTTTGTCACCGATGAAGTTGATTGAGGATATCTTGCAACAAATAAATTGCTTTGACCAACCTCTTTGGTTAGGATATAAAGATCTTTTGTCAATGGGTCCAAAAACAGCGATTCGGCATTGACGGCACCTTTTGGATAAGTGAATTTTAATACGTCAGGAACGACATGTACATTGGTCTGTGGCGTAGCGGAAGGCAGAACTGGTTCAGGGAAACGATAGACACTTATTCCCGGATAAACCCAGTCATTGTCGCCTATCTCACCAACATACAAATAGCTTTTTGAATTATCCGGTCCGGGTCCGCAGGCCAAATCTTCCCAATCCCTGTTCGGAATACCATCCAGGACAATCTTTCCCCGATCTTCACCTTTGGCGTTTGTCAGGTAAATTTCATTTAAATTTCCACTGTCCTCCACCGTGTACAACAAGTCTGGATTTGTTCGGCTGCTTTCAAGTCCGGATAATTCCGGAAGATCCTGACGCTTCAGAATTGTTACGGATGGGACAGATTCAAATAGGTTTGTTTTTTCAACCTGGGTCAGGTCATACATCGCTTTTTTCACCGAATCAACAGGTATTGATCCTGAAATAATTGGATCAGTCTTATTGTCCCTCAATTCTGAAACCTTTGAGCAATTCAGAACGAGAATACAAACAAACAAAAGCAGGAAGAATAGTTTTACACGCATTATCTTAAAAAATGAAGGATCTAAGTATAGGCTGATCAAAATTGAATAAAACAAAGAGGACGATCGCTCGCCCTCTTATGTCTTATTTAGCAGTGTTAATTTATATGCTGATTTCCCGTTCCATCTGATTGATAGCAACCGATATCTTTACCGGGAGGAGTAATTCCACTGGAACCAAAATTCTTATCCACAGGAACATTGACAATGGGTGAGAAAGCTGTATATCCCTTTCCTATTGCCGGAGAACCCGCCTGAAGATGGAAATCGAAAGCATCAACAGAAGCCTGATTGAGATAATTCAGGTTTGGTAAAGGGTAGTTGACGAACTTTGGATTATTTTGGCCAACCAGGGAAGTTCCGTCATACTGGAAACCAAAAGTATATTTAGCGCCCAAAAAAGCCAGCATATTTGGTATATCTGTTGCTTGAGGATGAGTAACTACGGCCTGAGCGATGTTGGTAGGAACAAACTGGTTGGCCTGACCGACATTGTCTGCATAAAAATAATTGTAGCCATAAGCTGTTTTAAAGATAGGACCATCGGCATGACTTAAAGTATCGGCTAAATAAACCTTGGCGGTTACATCGTTACCACCTGCAATACGAACGCCAAAATTACAATCCACAATGAGGTTGTTGTAAGCCAGTGCCCTGGAATTATTTTCCACTTCGATGGAACCGCTGCGCGCACCAAAGGTTCCTGAATTTCTGTATCCACAGTTAACATAGGTATTATTGTACATTGCTATCTGGCACTGAGTAGAACCCAATGCACCATCGTTGGCTGATTTTGTGCCATTGGTTGCGCTGCCTATGATCAGGTTATAGGCCATATTTCCCTGTGTTCCTCCTTTGGCGTTAAATCCATCACCTCCGGTACCTCCACATTTTTCCATGGTATTTCTCATCATATTGATGTGACCACCATAAAAACGAATGGCATCATCAGGACTTCCATAGAGCCAGGAATCTTCCATGATGAAATTGCCGTTGGGATTCTCCCAGTAGATTATGAACTTACTTCCCGTTGAAGGACCCGTGAATGGAGGAGCAACCAGACCGGCACCACCAAAATCGAGATGAGTCCACCTAAGTACAAGTAGCGGGCATGTTACATCACAGTAAATACCACCCCATCCACCTACATAGGCAGGATCAGTAGCCGCAGATGAATTACCCGGAGCTTTGGTTTTTGTAGGGTCAGTAATGGTAATAGGAGCTGTTTTTGAACCTAGACTAACCAGTGTCCCTTTGACAATAAAGTTAGCCCCATTGGATATATTGATTTTGACACCTTCCTGAATCAATAAAGTGTCTTTTGCATTAATCGTGACATCACCGGTAATGGAATAAACCTGGTTTGTGAGCATCGTTCCTTTGATTGAACCGGAAAGTGGCGTTAAGTTACTAACTGGAACACCTACTTTGATCAGCGGTACAGATACCACTGCAGTATCTGTTTTGCTACAAGAAGCAAAAACAAATATGGAAAGCAGAAATAAAACATTTCTTAAAATTCTCATGATTTTTTGATTTTTAATGATTTAACTAATTGATTTCTATCTGATTGTAATTCTATTTCTAATTGCTAAAATTCAAATTATTTCTAGAATTTGAAACGGAAGCCTAGTGTATACCGTGAATAATATAAGTCCTTCTCAATGGTTGCATAGGATGGACTATTCTGCATCGGTAGTTTATTGATGCCACTATAGGCTTTGTTAGGTTGTTTAACGATTAACTGGTAAGGAGTATTCAATAGATTATTAATCTTCACATAGATGATATAGTGCTTTTTAAATTCTTTTTGCGCTGAGAAATCAAGGTTGATGGTGGGCCTTTCCCAGTTATCCAAATTCTTATACAAGGAAAGTGTATTTATTCTCTCACCTGTATAAACCAATGCCAATTGGGCGTCCAACATTTTTTTGCTGTTTTTGTACAAAAGTGAAATATTGCCAATGTGGGCCGCTTGCCCCTGCAATGGCCTGGCCTGATTTACTTCAATATTGTGGAAACTGTTATCTGCTAAGTCTATGTAATTAAATTTCTTGGTTGAATTGATCAGCGAATAGGTATAGGTATAATTACCAGACAAACCAAAATTTCCGAAAAATTTTCTAAAAACAGCCTCGAGTCCATAATTATGAGCTGTTCCAAAATTATTTGGTGTAAGCTGAAGGTCTGCAGCGTAACCTCCCTGCACTAGCGCATATTCAATGGGGTTCCTGATCGATTTATAAAATGCACCGATCATATACTGATCCATCCCTTTGGGAAATACTTCGTAACGAAAATCAAAATTGTCGATGGTAGTATGTTGCAAATTGGGATTGCCAATGGTACCAAAATCATCCTGAGAGAATCCAGTCTTGTCAAGATAGGGAACCAGATCAGAATATGCCGGACGAAGTAAAGACTTGAAATAGGAAAGTCGCAAGGCCTGTTCCTTTTCCAGTGAATATTTAAAATTTAAACCTGGAAGAAAATCGATATAGCTGATGCTTGCACTTTTCCCGGCTATGGTTTCAGGCAAAGAAGAGTCATAGGATTGGCTCGTATTCTCCACCCTTAATCCGACAATACTCTCCAAGTGGCCATTGATTAAGAATTTTGCCTGACCGTATACTCCCTGCACATTCTCATTAAAGGTATAGACTCCGGCATTACTAAATGCCGTCCCCAATGCATCTGTATGGGGAATAAAGCTGAATTTTGCTTCAGGAATGGACAGGTATTTCTGATAAGTTAGCCCATTGTCAGGCACTGCTGTTAAACTGTATTTATTGTCAAAATTGTCCCTGCTTTTTTGCCTGAACATTCCGCCAAACGAAAGCAACATCTTGTGATTACTTAGCTCCGTATTGTAATGGAAATTCAGATACCCTGAAATATCCTTGTCCGTATTATGTGACCATTGTCTGGATTCGTTGGTTACCGCCTGTGGCCCATAACTTAGCGAAGTGGCTGTCCCTGAGGAATTGGGACTAATCTGTTGGGTAATGTTGAATGCCGCCATATCCGGTAATTGCTGACTGGCTTCAGAAAAGGCCAAAGTCCAGTCCAATTTGAGAGATTCCAATAACTTGTGATTACCCTGAAGTATCAAACTATATATGTTTTGTAGACTTTGCCTCGTCTGCGTTTCGAAACTTTGCTGAAATCCCCCGATGTAACCGTTGTAGGAATAATTTCCCAAAAGCAGGTCATTGGTAAGTCTAACCCTGTTTTCATTCAGTTGCAGATAGGTCCCGAACAGACTCATTGTATGATTTGGATTGAATCGATAATCGACTGTAGACATCAATCCCAACCTACTTGTTGCCAAGGAATATTTTCTAACAAGATAATCGGGAAAAACCTGGGTCATTGTAGCATCTGCCCCACGTGCAGGACCCAGGGTGGCATTCTCCACCAAACGGGAAGCATTATTTCCGGCAAATGTATTTTGGAAAGTTCCTGAGAAGATAATTCCCAATTTATTGTTGAGAAATCTGTTGCCAAGTGTAAGGCTATAATTGCTATTGATGGGAGCTTTCTTGGTGAAAGTCAGCAGATTTTGATATGGAAAGCTTGCAAGCGAGGCTTCCACCCCGTTCCCCGTAATTTCAGCAGGAGATTTTTTATTTACTGCTGAAGTACTGAATCCGTCAAACGGCCGCTGCGAGAACAATCCGGAGTATCCGGTACCAATATTCCCTTCCAACCTAAACTTGTCGGGAGCAGTTTTCATCACAAGATTAATTACTCCTCCAGATGCGTCTCCTTCCATATCCGGGTTCAAAGATTTGGATACTTCAATCCGCTCAATCAAATCTGAAGGAAATATGTCAAGGGGGACATACCTGTTCTTATTATCGGGACTTGGAATCTTTACGCCATTAATTAAAGTCGTATTGTACCTTTTATCCATCCCTCTGATGATCGCATATTGACCATCTCCTGCATTTCCTCTTTCTATGGATACCCCTGAAACCCGAGCCATCACATTGGCGACCGTCATATCCGGTGAAATGGCAATTGAATTTGCCGAAACAATGTTTACCAAATTTTCTGCCCTTTGTTCGGCTCTGCTGGCGTAACTATCAGATTCCTTGGCTCCTTTTGCTGTTACTTCGATGGTACTCAAGTCTGTACTGCTGGGAACCAAATAAAAATTCTGTTTAATCTCGGCGTTCTCGGAAACAGAAATTGTTGATTCAATAGTTTCGTATCCTATGTAGGATATTTTGATCTTGTAATTTCCTGACTTTAGGTTGTTTAGAGAATATCTTCCACTTAAAAGGGAGACAGTGTTCGTTGATCCAGGTTGCAAAATCACGTAGGCACCGATTAATTGTTCCCTGGTATTTTTATCGTATATGTAACCTGATACGGATGATGCGATAGCTATTGATTTGAAAATCAATAGGAAGAAAAATATAAAGGCAAACTTCATTCTTGAATTTTTCGTTTTTGCTTAAAAGCACAAATCAATAAGATTGAAGTTACAGAATGAAAACAAAAATGTAACAATATCAATTTGGGAGTATAAAAAGACTAAACTTAACCTCAGTGTAACAATTTTGAAGCATCTTTGTAATATAATTGTGCCAAAATTGTATTGGATAAGAAGAACAATGGATTGAACACTTAGATTTCACAATAGATGAAAGATACTTTTAGGATTCTGGTTGCCGAAGATGAAGAAGACATCTGCGAAATTCTTCAGTTCAATCTCGAAAGTGAAGGCTACAAGGTAGATGTGGTGCATTCAGCTGAAGATGCCCTGAAAAAAAAATTAACCGGTTATGATCTTTTTCTCTTGGATGTGATGATGGGAAAAATGACTGGTTTTGGTCTGGCGCAGAAAATGAGAAAAGAACTTGGCATCGAAACACCGATTATCTTCTTAACGGCGCGCAGCAGTGAAAATGATCTCCTCACGGGATTCACGGTAGGTGCAGACGACTATGTGGCAAAACCCTTCTCCATCCGGGAATTGCAGGCAAGGGTAAAAACCATCTTGAAACGTGCTTCTTCGCAGCATACGACAGAAGAGTCATCTATACTTCAACTTGGAGAGATTGAGCTGGACAACAAGACCAAACGGCTGATCATTGGGGATAAAAAAATTGAATTGACCAAAAAGGAGTTTGAGATCCTCCTGATGCTGGCCAAGAATCAAGGCAGAATCTTTTCAAGGGAAGAGATCCTCGACCGAATATGGGCCGATGATGTCATTGTGACCGATCGAACGGTGGATGTCAACATGACCCGGTTGAGAAAAAAGATGGAGGGCTACAGCACCTACCTCAGGAACAAGGCCGGATACGGATACTATTTTGAAATTTAACCCACTTGAGAAACAAGATCAGAATCAGGTACAGGTCGATCAAATGGAAGTTGTTTACCAATTACTTCCTTTTGTTCATGGCATTTCTGCTCTCCGTACTATTTTACCAGAGTCAGCACGAGAGACAGTTCCGTGTTTCCCTTTTGGAAAACAGGCTGGAAGGCTATTCCGATCTCGTTGATAAATATATCAAGCTGGAACACAGTACGACCCCCACCAATTTATCCCGGCTCGATTCGCTTAAAAAATTGGTACCACCTGCCGAGATCCGTATCACCGTATTTGATACCAAAGGGGATGTCCTGTATGATAACCTGGTAGCCAACTATTTGAAACTTGAGAACCATTTTGCGAGACCCGAATTTCAAAAAGCACTTCTAAACGGAAATGGATTCAACATTCGCCATTCTACGACTACCGATCAGGAATATTTCTATTATGCCAAAAGCTACGACAATTTAATTGTCAGATCAGCCGTCATTTACAATATTGAGACCAAAAATTTCCTCAACATTGATCGTGCTTTCATTCTCTATTTTCTCTTCCTGTTTATCTTGTTTGGTATTCTTTTAAGACTTATTACCAACCACTTGGGAACTTCAATTGCCCGACTGAAAGATTTTGCCCTGCGTGCGCGCAATGGTCAGGAAATGGATGAGGATCTGCAGTTTTCCAACGATGAGATTGGAGTTATCAGTCACGAAATCAGTCATCTTTTTGAGCTCTCCAACCTGGCAAAGGCAGAACTTTTGCAAGAGAAAGAAAAATTGATCAGCCATCTCTTCGTTTTGAAGGAGGGAGTTGCCTTTTTCTCTCCGCAGAAAAAAATCATCCTGAACAACAGCCATTTCATCTTCTATATCAACATCATATCCGAAGAGTCCACCATCTCGGTTGAAAAAATATTTGATTTGCATGAGTTCATTGCCATCAATCTTTTTGTGGACAATGCCCTTGCCGATAAGGCCATCTACACCTTGAATGAACTTCCCCGACTGGAATATTCGGTCCAACGGGATGGAGCCCACTTTCACATCCAGTGCATCATTTTCCAGGACAAGAGCTTTGAAATCCTGATCACAGATAATACCCAGTTGGTGAAGCGAAGCATGATGAAGCAACAAATCACTTCCAACATATCCCACGAACTAAAAACTCCCATTGCCACTGTAAAAGGATACCTGGAGACCCTGCTGAACAACCCGGATATGGATCCGAAAAGGCAGCAATATTTCATCAACAAGGCACACAATCAGTCGGAACGGCTTACCCAGCTCGTGAATGATATTGCCATGCTGAATAAGATAGAGGAGTCTTCGGAACTTTATCCAAAAGGGAGTATCCGGGTTAAAAAGCTGGTAGAAGAGGTCATTGAGAGCTTCAACGATCAAATTCTGCAAAAATCGGTAATCATCCAAACCAATATTGGTGCGGAAGTGATTGTCACCGCAAATTATTCCCTGCTGTTTTCCGTATTCCGGAATCTGATGGAAAACTCGTTGCACTATGGTGGCGAAGGGATCGTCATCAATCTGTCCAATTACCATGATGACAACAACTACCACTATTTCTCCTTTGCCGACAATGGTCCAGGGGTAGAGGAAGAACATCTGCCAAGAATCTTTGAAAGGTTTTACCGGGTCGATACCGGTCGATCCCGCAAACAGGGGGGAACGGGTCTGGGACTTGCCATTGTCAAGAATGCCATTCTCAGTTTCAGGGGAGAGATCTCCGCACGAACCCACAAGGGAGGTGGCCTCGAATTCATATTCTCTCTTCCGAAATAATCTGCGAACCAAAATCAACTGGTTGTAAACGGATTGCCACAAAATTCTGGCTTGGATGACGTGTCACTCTGACTGTTCAGTCTTGGTTTTACAGCATTGTTTGGGTTTTCTGTAGTTTTTAGGCTATTTTTGCACCCAAGAATGATGTTTGACACCATGAAGCACAAGATAGATGCCTTTAACCAACAACTCGCCCAAGCCACCCCTGTCGAGTTGATAGCGTTTTTCCTGAAAGAGTACAAAGGTCGCATCGCCCTCTCCAGCAGTTTGGGTCTGGAAGATCAGGTGCTCACCGAGATGGTCTGTTCGATCGACAAGAATGTCAAGATCTTCACGCTGGATACGGGCCGGCTTTTCCCGGAAACCTACGATCTGATCGACCGCACCAACAAAAAATATGATATCCGGCTTCAGGTGTACTTTCCTGAGTCGCGGCACGTAGAAGAGATGGTAAATGCGAAGGGGATCAATCTTTTTTACAACTCCATTGAGGAGCGGAAACAATGCTGCCGGATTCGCAAAATTGAGCCTTTGCAAAGGGCTTTTGCAGGTTTGGAGGTTTGGATCTGCGGATTGAGGCGCGAACAATCTGTGACCAGGGCCGATATGATGCCCATCGAATGGGATGAAAATAACGGGCTCATCAAACTTAATCCACTCATCGACTGGACCGAAGAACAGGTTCGTGCTTACATCGGCGAACACAAAATACCCTATAACCCGCTGCATGACCGTGACTTTCCCAGCATCGGCTGCCAGCCCTGCACCCGTGCCGTCCTGCCGGGTGAAGACCTCCGTGCAGGAAGATGGTGGTGGGAAAACCCGGATACCAAAGAGTGCGGATTGCACAAGAGGTAGCGGATTCAGCTGTTAGCTGTTAGCTAGTAGTTAGGGGTAAGCCTTCACATTCGCTCAATATTAAATTTTAACATGAGAGAAACACAGTTTTGGCATATGTTTCGTATCTTTATTGAGTGAAACCACATAAAGTAATAGAGGCTGATTTTGAGATAGATAAGTTAACGAATTCAATTGAAAATTCAATAACTGGTGAGGTTTTTGATACTGAAGTGACCCGTTTGTACTTAAATGAAAGCCGGCAAATTAAAAGGTCAGAATGGGGTTTTGAATGGCACAAGGAATTTTTGGACCCTACAAAAGAAATTTACAAACTGACAACAATAAATAATCCTACAATAATTCAAGGTTTAATTTGTTTTCAGGATAAAAAGGATCATCTATTTCTGCCATTAATTGAAAATGCAAAGTTTAATAAGGGACATTCCAAAGTTTATCGAGGAGTTGCCGGAAATTTAGTTGCATTTAGTTGTAAAGTATCGTTTGAAAAAGGCTATGATGGAGTGGTTTCATTTATTGCTAAATCAAAACTTGTCGAACATTATCAATTGACTTTGGGTGCAAAATTATTTGGAAGTGGCAATAGAATGTTTATCGATACCAAGGAATCACTTGCACTGGTAAAACAATATTATAAAAATTTCGATCATGGCAAATTTTAAAAAAATAGATGATTTAGAGTTTGTGTTTGTCAACAAACCTTTATCCGAAAAGGATGAAAAGGAATTTAGCGACTTTCTTAAAAATCGCAAAACTAAGTCAATACCAAAATCAAAGCAGAATAAAAATGCAAAATCTGCCACTAAACCAAAAAGGACAGAATTGGCTTAGTATATTACAAATCCTGCCTACCCCTAACAACAACTACCCGCAACCAGGGCAGTCTTGACAGTCAAAAAAATAGTAACTATTATAACCCTGTCTGCGGGTAGCCGCAGACAGCTTTTAGTTTTTGGGTCTCCAATTGATAACAAATCTTCTTCAATTTAACGTATAAAGGCTAATTTCCATTTACCTATAGCTAACAGCTAATTGCTATTAGCAATTATTCCAGTACCTTTGCAAAATATTCATTTCAAGCAAAAACATGCTATTTAGTTCATTAAACATCATAGATCCGATCTTAAAGGCGGTGGAGGAAGAGGGTTACACGACCCCTACTCCGATCCAGGCCGAAGCCATACCCATCGTTTTACAGGGAACCGACCTCCTGGGGTGTGCCCAGACAGGAACAGGGAAAACGGCGGCTTTTGCCATTCCGATTTTGCAACTTCTGAGTGCGAACAAAACCTTCTTAAAAACAAAAAAAATCAGGAGTCTCATTGTCACGCCAACCAGGGAGTTGGCTATACAGATTGAAGAGAGTTTCAAAGCCTACGGCCGACATACCGGTTTAACCTGTACCGTTCTTTTCGGAGGGGTCAACCAAAATCCGCAAACTGCCGCACTCCGCAAGGGAGTTGACATACTCATCGCCACCCCGGGCAGGTTACTGGACCTGATGGGCCAGGGGTTTTTGACCTTGCGGGATGTGGAGATCTTCGTACTTGACGAGGCAGACAGAATGCTGGATATGGGGTTCATCCACGACGTAAAAAAATTGCTTGCAGTGCTTCCAAAGAGCCGACAATCCCTCTTCTTCTCAGCCACCATGCCACCGGATATTGTCAAACTAGCCAATACCATTTTGCACAATCCGTCCAAAGTCTCCGTCACACCTGATTCTTCGGTAGTTGAAATTATCCAGCAATCCGTTTACTTCGTTGATAAGGGCAACAAGAGTGCCTTGCTGCTCGAAATTTTAAAGGATCAAAAGATCAAATCTGCACTGGTATTTACCCGCACCAAGCATGGTGCCAATACGGTCGTTAAGATTCTTTTGAAACACGACATTACTGCGGAAGCCATCCACGGGAACAAAGCACAGACTGCGCGCCAGAGGGCCCTCAGCAACTTCAAGGATCAAACTACAAGGGTATTGGTTGCCACCGATATCGCTGCCCGCGGAATAGATATCGATGACCTGCAATATGTGATTAATTACGAGATGCCCAACATCTCTGAAACCTATGTTCACAGAATTGGCAGAACCGGTCGTGCAGGAGCAGAAGGGACAGCCTACTCTTTCTGTGATGCGGAGGAAAAGGAATACCTGCGGGATATTGAGAAGTTGATTACACAAAAGATACCTGTAGCAGAAAACCCGCTGTTTCCGCTGATGGACCACAATCCGGTCAAGACACCCAAACAGCAACAAGGTCGGGGAAATTCAGGCCACTCAAGACCCAAACAGGTGGTTGCCCAAAAACCGGTTGTTGCCAGCAAAAAACCAAGAATTCTGCTCCGCAGACAAGGATCTTGAAAAGCTTTTAGCTGTTAGCTATTAGCAGCTAGTTATTAATAATTAAGCTGCAATTAATTACATACAAGGTCTTCGTAATGAACAAACAGACAAGGGTCAAAACATCCTTTGATATTTTGACCCTTGTTTCAATTTTAAAAATTACACTCAATTAACTAAAAGCTAAAAGCTAACTTCTTTTAGTCGTAGATGTGGTTCGGATCCACCTCTTCGTCGCAGTTGCCCCTGTTGTATTGCTCCATGGCCCTGAGGGACATCCCCATGGAAGAGAATCCACCATCGTGGAAGAGGTTCTGCATGGTTACCTTTTTGGTAAGGTCAGAGAACATAACAATACAGTAATCGGCACACTCATCAGCCGTGGCATTTCCAAGCGGAGACATCCTTTCGGAGAAATCGAGCAGGCTATCGAACATTTTAATGCCGTTTCCTGCCGTGGTAGGAGTCGGGGATTGGGAGATCGTATTGATCCTTACATTCCGTTCACGTCCGTAGATGTATCCAAAACTCCTGGCTATGGATTCTAGCAAAGACTTGGCATCGGCCATATCGTTGTATCCGTAGAAAGTCCTTTGGGAAGCAACATACGAAAGTGCCAGCACGGAAGACCAGGGATTCAATGCGTCCAGTTTACGCGCAGATTGGAGTACCTTGTGAAATGAAATGGCAGATACATCCAGCGTTTTGGCCAGAAAATCATAATCCAGGTCACTGTAATGCCTCCCTTTGCGAACGTTTGGTGACATACCTATCGAGTGAAGGATAAAATCCAGTTTTCCACCAAGAAGCTCCATGGATTTGATAATCAAATTTTCCAGATCTTCCACACTGACGGCGTCTGCGGGAATCACTTCGGTGTGGCATTTCTCTGCCAGAATTTGGGTATCGCCCATACGAAGAGCGATCGGTACATTGGTCAATGTAAAAGTTGCTCCCTCCTCATAGGCTCTTTCGGCCACTTTCCAGGCAATCGAATGTTCATTCAAAGCACCGAAAATAATGCCTCTTTTCCCTTTTAACAAATTGTAAGACATGACTGTAGATATAAATTAATGCTATTTTGTGATTTTGTGTTTGCAGGAGAGAAGTGACTAAAGTGAGCTAAAGTGACTAAAGTGACTAAAGTTAAAACAGACCTTGCGTAAGTTTTTATGATCGTATCTCTCATCCTAGTGCGTGGCAATTTACCATCAGATAGATGATACGTGTTTGGGAAATTTCGGTTTCAATTTTTGGAAAAGAGCTTGGACGCAACAATTTTAGTTCACTTTAGTCACTTTAGCTCACTTTAGCCACTTCTACTTAAGCAACTCTGCGGCATTCATTCTGGCAGCATCTGTAATATTCTCTCCGCTCAGCATCTTGGCCAATTCAGAAACGCGTTCATCGGGCGACAGCAGTTTCAGTTTGGTGATGGTTTCGGTATCTGTATCCTCCTTGTAAACAAGGTAGTGCAGATCCCCTTTGGCGGCGATCTGCGGAAGATGCGTGATATTGATCACCTGCATATCCCTGGCAATTTCTTTCAATATATTGCCCATTTTATCTGCCGTTTCACCTGAGATGCCCGAATCGATCTCATCGAACAGGATAGTTGGCAGAGCCCTCGATTTGGAAACCAAGGCCTTGATAGACAACATCAACCTGGAGAGTTCCCCACCCGAAGCGACCTTTGAAATTTCATTCAATTCTCCATTTTTGTTGGCAGTGAAAAGAAAATTCACCTCATCCCTTCCAAATGCGGTAAGTGGAAGTCCTCCTGTAATTTCCACCCTGAATTTTGAATTTGGCATACCTAGCTGAAAAAGTTGTTCTTCCACCTTCTGCCCAATCTGGCCGGCCTTATCCAATCTTCGTTGCGACAGCAGATCTGCCAACCTAAACAATTCCTTTTCTTGCTCGTTGGCGGTTTCCCTCAAGGTATGGACCAACTCCTCATTGATATGGACTCCATCGACTTTAGAAGCAAAATCGTCCCTCAGACGGATCAGATCCTCTTCACTGTCAACATGATGCTTCTGCTGCAGGGAGTAGATCAGGTCAAGCCGTTCATTCAACACGACCAACCGATTTGGATCCACCTCTATTTTTTCGGAAGAATAGGCAACTTCAGAAGAAATATCGCTCAATTCAAGGTATATTCCATTCAATCGGTCCAAGAGGGCCGTAACTTCCGGATAGAACTTTGTAATTTTTGCAAGCACCGCCATCGACTCCTTGATCCTGACCGAGGCGTTCCCATCCTCCTCCTGCAGATGGTTGGCGGCTGTCAACAAGGCCGTCTTGATCTCCTCGGCATGGGTGAGCAGCATCAGTTCGTGCTCCAGTTGTTCCTGCTCTCCGATCTGGAGTCGTGCCTTGGTGAGTTGTTCCAGCTGAAATTGAAAATAATCCAACTCCTTGCTTAAGATTTTCGCCTGCTCTTCGGCGGAGGCCAATTCCGCCAGAAGGGCTTTGTAGGATCTGTATTTTGACTGATATTCCTTCAGCAACTCCTTATTCCCGGCATAGCTGTCGAGTACCATCAACTGAAACAACCGATTGCCAAGTTCCAGACTTTGGTGTTGGGAATGAATGTCTATCAGGCGAAGACCGAGGTCCTGCAGTGTTTTCAGATTGACAGGGGTGTCATTGACAAAGGCCCTGGATTTTCCGTTGGCCGTGATCTCCCTTCTGAAGATGATCTGGGTATCGTAATCAAGATCATTTTCTGCAAAAAGCTCCTCCAGACCATAACCTTCCACCTCAAAAACCCCTTCTACACTGCATTTCTCCTCCTTGTCCTTCAATACGGTGGTATCAGCACGCTGACCCAAAATCAAGGAGAGCGCACCAATGAGAATGGATTTACCGGCTCCCGTTTCACCTGTAATAATGGTTAACCCGGAGGTAAAATCCACATCGAGTTCCCGGATCAGGGCATAATTTCTTATCTGTAAGCGTCTTAACATTTAAACTCTTCCTTTTTATATCTGTCTGAGACTCGAAATATATCAAGTACCACATCCGTTCTCCTTCCCTAGAACACCTTTTGCTGGGTGATCTTCTCGTATTTTCCGGAGTTGGCGGGATCACATTCCGACAAAATGGAGATCACGCGGCTTTTCTCATCTGTACTGCCACTTGAAAAGAGGTTGACAATCTCATCCGATTTGGCATCAAAGAACATCCTGTTGATATAGGTATCCGGGCGCGACCTGTAAACTTTCTGAATGTTTCTGAGAGCATCCGCAATTTCAGACCTTCCAACATTCGGTTTATCCGACATTACATCCAAGCCAAGCCGATGGTAGCGGTACATTAAATCCCGGAAGGGGCTGTATGCCTTGTTGGAAAGGTTGTCAATCATCCAGAATCGGTTATAGTTACCTTCGAAGGCTCGCCACCCTTTTTCGTGTGCGTTTTGTGATTTGTTAACGATGTCCCTGGCCCGCTGGAAATAAGGAGTTCCACCCATCGGAGAAAAGGTATCGTAGTCAAAGCCAAGAATGACATAGGCGTAATAGGCCAGAATATTGGTCAGGGCATTCGTATTGGAGGTCTCACTGAATTCAAGCGGCTGAAATTCAACATACCGTACATCAAAATCGTTGTCCTTGATGTTGAGTATCGGAGACTGATAGGAGGAGTTGAATATTGGCCGGTTCAACTGAACCTGCATGGTCCCCTTGAACTCATCGGCCCCGATCTGATCGGTTACCTGGATAAAAATCGTACAGACAATCCGTTCATCCACGGCAAATTGATGGTCTGTCCATTTCCTGTTGTTCATAAACTCAGAGATATCGGTTCTCATTGAGTTGAATATTTCCTTGTAAGTACCTTCAATCCTGGCACTTGATACACTGACATTGCATTGAAGCTCTTGTCCGGTAAGTCTGAGACACAACGCAAAAAGAAGCAGAACCGATAGGATGAGGCGCATAGTCAAAAATTGTTTCCTAAAAATAGACAATCTATTCAAATTGTGATGCCTGCACAAGGCAAATATGCAGGATTGGTCGTAAAAAATGGTTTAGGTCTTCAGACAATTTCAGAAGTGATTCTAACAATCAATTAAATGTCAATCTTTTGCAATCTGATCCAACGCCATTAGATGGTTGACAATGTCGACTGCCACCTCTTTTTTTGATTTCAATGGGAAATCCACAATTTTTCCGCTTCGATCCAGAATGGCAATTTTATTGGTGTCGTAACCAAAACCGGCACCCGTATCCCTGAGGGAATTAAGTACGATCATATCCAGGTTTTTAGATTCCAGTTTGGCTATTGCATTTCCAATTTCATTCTGACTTTCCAGGGCAAAGCCAACGAGCAACTGCCCTTTTATTTTAATACGTCCCAATTCCGCGGCAATATCCCGGTTTGGACGAAGTTCCAGGATCAGGTTGCCTGCCGTCCGCTTAATTTTCTCGGTTTCCGCCACCAAAGGGGTATAATCGGCTACGGCGGCCGTCAGAATGGCCCCATTGCAGCGATTGAAACAGTTCAGGCAGGCTTCGTACATCTGCTCTGCAGTGGTAACGTCAATTCTTTGAATGGCAGGATGTTGGGTCTTGAGCTGAACGGGGCCGCACACCAATAGCACGATAGCTCCTTCAGATGCAAGCTGCTCTGCAATGGCAAAACCCATTTTGCCTGTAGAATAGTTTCCGATGAAACGAACGGGATCAATCTTCTCGTAAGTCGGTCCTGCCGTTACGAGATAGGTCTTTTTCAGGAGTTTTTTTTTTCGGAGAAGAATTTCTCAATGATTCGCAGGATCTGTTCCGGCTCTTCCATTCGCCCTTTCCCGATCAGGCCACTTGCCAGTTCTCCGCTGGCGGGCTCGATGATCAGATTGCCGAAACTGCGGAGCTTGTCCAGATTTTCCTGCAAGGCAGGATGCTCAAACATATCCATATCCATTGCGGGTGCAACCATAACCGGACATTTGGCCGAAAGATAGCTAGTGGTAACCAGGTTGTCGCACAATCCAATGGCCATTTTGGCCACGGTAGTTGCGGTCGCCGGTGCAACCAGAAAAAGGTCGGCCCAACCGCCGAGATCCACGTGATTGTTCCAGGAACCACTATCCTTCGAAAAAAAATCGCTCAATACCGGTTTCCCGGAGAGCGATGAAAAGGTAAGCGGAGCGACGAATTTTTTGGCCGCCTCAGTCATCAGCACCTGAACTTCGGCTCCTGCTTTCACCAAACCACGTAACAGGTAAACTGCCTTGTAAGCAGCTATGCTTCCAGTCACACAGAGAACAATTTTTTTCCCTTTGAGCGGCATTTGGAGGAGATTAATTCAGGCTGGGAATTATTTTTTCTCCTTGGCAGGATTGCGGTAATAAATCAAACCATCTTTGAACTCTTCGTACGCAATCAAGACAGGCTTGGAGAGTCTTTCATAATAACGTGATATCTCAATCTGCTCCCTGTTTTCAAAAACCTCTTCGAGGTTATCTGAATAAGAGGCGAACTCCTGAAGTTTCTGGTTCAGTTCCTCTTTTACTTCGGCATTGATCTGGTTGGCTCGTTTTGCAATCACCATCAATGATTCATAAATATTATCCGTGGTCGCGTCCAGTTCACTCAGGTTGCGCGGAATGGTAGAAGAAGCAGCTTTAACTTTCCTGTAATCCATAATTTATTTCTCTTTATTTATTCTTCTTTCAATTGTCTACTTAATAATTCTGGAAATTCCCATACATCAAGGGATCATAATAAAATAGTGCCGAAACTTCAAAAACTATTTTTTAAGATCTTCCTCTTTCAAATTCATCAGCTTCTTTGTATTGGCAAAGAATTTATCGGCTTCCTTTCTGAATTTACTATTCGGAAATTCGTCCACGAAGGTGTAATACTCATCCAGTTCTGAATTCATTCGCTCACGCTTCTTTTCATCGATGCTGTTTTCACCCAGCAAATACTTGGATTTTAACAGATAAAACATCAACTCTTCCCGGTATTTTGAATCCGGAAATTCCTTCAGACTGTTTGTCAAGGAAATAACGGATGCCCTGTAATCAGCCAGATCATAATAAAGCCGGCCGTTCATGTAAGATTTGTATACCAGTTTTTCACGGAGTTCATCGATGTACTTGTTGGCATCGGCGACCCTGTTGCTGGAAGGAAATATGTTGATGAAGAGCTGAAAAGCATCAATCGCATCCTGGGTTGTTTTTTGATCAAGCCGGGGTGTGGGTGAATCCAGATAATAACAGTAGGCAATCTGATACTGAGACTCTTCAGCAAAAGTACTGCGTGGAAACTCTTTGACCAACTGCCTGAAATAATGGCCTGCCATCATGTAATCGTGTTGGCCAAAATTGCTTTTGGCCAGGTAATAGTACACTTGGTCTGACCTATTGGTACCCCTAAAAATATTTACCAATTCAGCATAAAGCTGAGAGGCCCTGTTATAATCCTTTTTATCATAGTACTCACGAGCCTTCTTGAGTTTATACTCATAGTCGGTACTCTTGACAATCTTTTGGTACTCTCCACAAGATGAAGCAATTAGCAATACGCCGATTGCAAAATAAGTTCTCATTTTCTGAATCATGCTGCAAAGATAAGTTTTTTCTCCATTTATAGAATAAGAATCAACACTTTTGGTTGCTTATGAATGCTTAAAACCTGTTAAAAATATGCAAAAACCAAATTGTCGGATGTATGATTTTCAGACTTGTTGGAACCCAAAATAATTTTTAGATTTGCAGGCTCTCAAAAATATTTTGCAATACTACATAAAGTTTACTACCGTGGATATATTTGAAAAAATTAAAACTGACAAAGGAAACCTTGGTCAGTACCAGAAAGAGGCCCATGGCTATTTTTCCTTTCCCAAACTGGAAGGGGAGATTGGACCGAGAATGAAATTTCGTGGGAGAGAGGTCCTTAACTGGAGTTTAAACAACTATTGCGGGTTGGCCAACCATCCGGAAGTTCGTCAGGCAGATGCCGAAGCGACGGCCCAATATGGCCTCGCCTATCCCATGGGAGCAAGGATGATGTCGGGTCAAACCAGTAAACACGAAGAGCTCGAAAAACAACTTGCTGCTTTCGAAAGCAAGGAGGATGCCTTCCTGCTCAATTACGGCTACCAGGGAATGATCTCCATCATTGATGCGATCTGCGGCCGGAACGATGTAATCGTATACGATGCCGAGGCCCACGCCTGCATCCTGGACGGAGTCAGGTTGCACATCGGCAAAAGATTCGTTTTCCAGCACAACGACATGGATAGTCTACGCAAACAGCTTGGTCACGCCACCAGTCTCGTGCAAAAAACCGGCGGTGGAATTCTGGTAATTACCGAAGGAGTATTCGGAATGGCCGGCGACCTCGGACAACTCGACAAAATTGCAGAACTGAAAAGTGAATTCAGTTTCCGCCTGCTGGTAGACGATGCGCATGGTTTTGGAACCATGGGACCATCGGGAGCCGGAGTGGGTGAACATTTTGGGGTACAGGATTCCATCGACATGTATTTTGGCACCTTTGCCAAATCGATGGCTGGAATCGGTGCCTTCATCGCAGCCAAGGAGGAAGTTTGTGATTTCCTCCGCTACAACATGCGTTCCCAGACCTTTGCCAAATCACTTCCGATTGCCATGGTCATCGGTTTGTTGAAAAGGCTGGAGTTGATCAAGACACAACCCGATATCCGCAAAAATTTGTGGACCGTGGTAGAGGCACTTCAAAAAGGGCTGAAGGCTGAGAACTTCGACCTTGGTGTCACCAATTCGCCTGTGACCCCCGTTTACCTTTCTGGAAGTGTACCGGAAGGGACCAATGTCATCATGGATCTGAGGGAAAACTACAACATCTTCTGTTCCATCGTGATCTATCCGGTCATTCCTAAGGGTCAGCTATTGCTGCGCCTTATCCCAACCTCTTCCCATACGCTGGAAGATGTGGAATACACCATCAAGGCTTTCTCTGAAGTTCGTAAAAAACTGGAAGCAGGAAAATACGTTGCCTCAAAGATTGCTCAGGTTTCCTAATCCCAAATTTAATCATATAATAAAAGGGTATCCGTTTGCGATACCCTTTTATTTTTTACCTCCTTCATCCGACAACTGTGGCCGAATATTCGGTTAAAATTATTTCACCTTTTCGATCCAGATATTCCTAAACTGAATTTTGGAGCCTTCTGCCTGCAAACCGATGTTGCCTTTGGTCATCGAGCATTTGACTGCCGTGTTCTGCAGCAACCCGTTGACGGAAACCTCGACCGTACTGCCCTTGCAGACGATGTCATAGCTGTTCCATTCACCGGCTTTTTTCTCGTTGGTCGGATGCAATTTGACGGCGATCGGCTTTACCTTTTCCGTTCCTATATAAATACTATCTCCGACCGTGGCTCTTTCTCCAGCAGCATTCACAATAAAATCACCCGCATTCAAGTTTTTGAGCTGACATTGGTAGTGTAAGGGCCAAAGCTGATCAGGACCATTGGTATGAACAAAGATGCCGCTGTTGGTTGGTTTCTCAGGATAACACCACTCCACGTGCAGGTGGTAATTGGAATAAACCTTCTTCGTTCTCAAATAACCCATCGGAACACCCACCGTTTCGATGACGCCATCTTTGACGTAAAAGTATTTTTCAGGCGTAACTTTGGGATCGTTAACGAAAATCGTCCACCCTTTTAGATTTTTACCATTGAAAAGGGATTCTTTCTTCTGGGCATAACCGAATGCCGTCAGAAACACAAACAGGACCACCAATATTTTTTTCATAAACCAAATTTTATTTGCCCTAAAAGTATAAAATATATTGTTTGGCATTCCCAGGTAGTAGGGTTTATATTTTCGCGAAAGCC
>CAINVV010000241.1 GCA_903854235.1 uncultured Bacteroidia bacterium
CAAAGTTAAAAAAAAATGACCGAACGGCTTTGTTTAATTGAAAATGTTAACGCGGTAATTCCTGTGAAGGCATTTTGAAGGTGGCCAAAACAGCCTTAATAAATTCGTTGTGGTTAAATTTGTCTTCGGCAAACCCTAACCTCACGATGACCAGATTTCTGGAAGGAAGGATGAAAACCCGTTGGCCTCTGTGACCTTCACAGGCGTACAGATCATCCGGAGCAGCCGGAAGGGATTTGCTGCGATTAAGCCAAAAACAGGCTCCATAGACACCATTCGAAGCTTTTGCAGGAGTTCTTGAATAATCCACCCAGCCTCTCGGCAGAATGCTATCTCCTTGCCATACACCATTTTGCAGAAATAGTTGACCAAACCTTGCCCAATCTCTGGCTGTTGCGTAGCCGAAAGAGGAACCAACCAGGTTTCCACTGGCATCGGCCTCCATAATCATGCTATTCATCCCGATTTTCCTGAAAATTCGGGTGTAAGGGAAGGAAATATACTGCTGGTCGTTGTTAAATGCCCTTCTCACAATGCCTGACAATATATTGGCGGTACCAGATGAATATTTCCATAGGGCACCCGGTTGCTTTTCCGCCGGAAAACCAATGGCAAACCGATAGCTGTCGGGCTCTCTGTAGAGCATGGTGGTAACGTCTGAAATGTCACCATAATCTTCGTTCCATTTTAAACCAGAACTCATTTGCAGCAGGTCACTGATGGTAATATCCTTTCGATTGTCTTTCAGCCACTCCACCACCGGAGCAGAGGCATGCAGAGCCAGTTTCCCATCCTTTACCAGTATACCAACCATCGCATTCACGATGCTTTTATTCATCGACCAACCCGCCAATCTGGTTTCAGCATTGATAGATTGCTCTTTCCAATACTGCTCTGCGACCAGTTTTCCCTTGTAGGCTATGACAATGGCTGCCGTACGTTTCTCCTTGATACCAGGCAAGTCGAATGCATTGTCCAAAGCCACCTGCAATTTATTCAGGTCAAGGCCGGGAATAATGGAATCGAATTTAGCATCACCTTCTGGCCATAATTTTTTCCAGGATTGTTCGTCAGTGACCGAAGGAAGCGAATGACCAGACATAGATACGTTTCCTGATGATTCGCCTGCAAGGTAGCAGCCATAACCTTCCCGATAGACCGCCTTTTGTGCTGCAAGTCCATAAAAAGAGGTAATAACGCTTTTCTCCGTGTAATTGATTTTACTGTTTGTATATTTTACAAAGGAGTAGTCAAGGTCATTCTCCTGAATGTTACGCGCCTCTCTGCCGGCAACAAATATGCCTGTGGCCATGCATTTTGCTCCATAACCCGTGGCTACGTACAATTTAGGATATTGCGAGATGGCGATGACAAATAATACAATGCCAGCCACCAATGGAATCCATAATTTTTTCCTCATTTATTTGCTTATTTACTCAAAGCTACTAAAGAAAAGAGAGTTTAGCAAGTTTTTGCCACCCTTGAATTGGATTCCTGCCTTTATCTTTCTGGAAGTGGCTTCTTAGGCGTTATTTTAGAACCTTGAAACAGTTAAAATATTAAGTCCTTGTTTGACTTTTTTTGGTTAGGATAGGCGGAATATTTGGTTAAGGGTATTTTGATCCCTGTTTATTTCTCTTACAAAAAAGGTTTTTTTACATTTGACCTCGCATTGCAACCGTTATAAAAATTTATGTCCTTATCTCCCCTGTTCGATTTAATTGAAGTTGTCGATTCTGAGACCATCAGTGAATTCAATGGTTTTCCGGCCCGGTTATACAAAGACGAACACAATTGGATCCGTCCACTTGATGTGAGTATCGAGGAGATCTTCGATATCCATCGAAACAAACATTTGATAAATGGTGCAATGACCAGGTGGATCGTAAAGGATGCCGGCGGCGATTGCATGGGTAGAATCGCCGCATTTTATATGGCTGATTCCTTTACGGAGTTCGATGTTCCTACGGGAGGAATTGGCTTCTTCGATTCGGTCGACAATCTTGATATCGCTACGCTTCTGTTTGATACTGCCAGGGACTGGCTGAAAAAGCATGGTCTCGAAGCAATGGATGGACCCATTAACCCCGGAATGAGGGATGCTTTCTGGGGTTGTCTGGTGGACGGTTTTCACGAACCAGTTTTTCAGATGCCCTACAACTATCCCTATTACCAGGAGCTTTTTGAAGCATATGGTTTTAGAAACTATTTCAACCAATATACCTACCAGCGTACCTTTGACGATGTTTCTGATATCCATCCGGTTGTATTAAGAACTGCCCAGCGGATTTTATCAAACCCTGATTATCAGTTCAAACTGATTGAGAAAGGTAACAAACAGTTTGCCATCGATTTCCAGAAGGTCTACAACAAAGCATGGAGCCAGTTTGCAGGCACGAAGGATATTACGGATGAGGAGGCCTTAAATTTGCTGAAATCCATGGAGCCCATCATGGATGAAAGACTGATCATTTTCGGCTATTTCAAAGGAGAACCCGTTGCCTTTTTCATCATGATGCCTGACATTGGACAAATTACCAGAAAATTCAACGGAAAATTTAATTGGTTCAACAAACTGAGATTTTTTTGGGAACTAAAGGTCAAGCATAAGGTGGACAGGGTGATTGGACGCATCTTCGGTGTAGTTCCGGAGTTTCAGAACAAGGGAGTGGAAGGAGCGTTGGTATTGTTTTTCCAGGAGATTATTCAGAGTCCAAACTTCAAGTATAAAACCTTCGAATTGAACTGGATTGGTGATTTTAATCCGGTAATGATGAAAATCGCTGAATTTATCGGCGGTTCAATTTACAAAACACACGTTACCTATCGCTATTATTTCGATAGGAACACTGAATTTAAAAGAGCTCCGCTTGTTAACCAGCCAGGCACCTAGAATGATTTAAAATTTTTGATGCGCCATCCTATGTTAACTCAATTTGCACTCATCCTGGCCATCCTGTTGCAGCTAATTGCGGCATTAATTTCCATCCGGCTCACACGTGTAACCAAATACAACCTGTCCTGGATGCTAATCAGTATAGGATTCATTCTCTTAGCTATCCGCAGGTTCATTGAATACATCCCTCTGGTCTCTGATGCAATGGTTAACAGGCAGGTGTTTATTTGGCTTGGAATTACTGCCTCGGTTTTTTTTGCAGCAGGGCTTTTCCTGGTTCAAAAGATCTTCCGTTACATGAAAAGAGTAGAAGATGAGAAGCGGGAACTGGAGAAGAAACTACTGCACGCCATCATTCAGGCTGAAGAAAGTGAAAGAAAACGATTTGCCAAAGATTTACACGATGGACTTGGTCCAATCCTCTCTACAGTCAAGATGTCGTTGACGGCTGTTGCGCGAAGGGGTTATGATGAGACCTCCAGGAACATACTTCTCAATGCTGAAAATGCAATAAGTGAAGCAATTAAGAGCATTAAGGAAATTTCGAATAATTTGAGCCCTCATATCCTGAATAACTTTGGTTTAAAAAAGGCGATCCACAATTTTATCCATAAAATCAACCTGACAGAAGCCATTCAAATAGAATTTTCTACCAACATTGATGACAACCGTTTTGAAATTGATCTGGAAGTTGTCATTTACAGAGTAATTTGCGAATTGATTACAAACACCATAAAGCATGCAAAGGCATCCTCGGCTGAGATCACCTTAATAGGAGTCGGAGGAATGCTATATTGTACGTACCAGGATGATGGACTGGGTTTTAACCGAATTGAACAAGAAAAAGATCAGCAGAATGGTATGGGTTTATCAAATATTCTTAGCCGGGTTACCTCGCTGGGCGGAACTTTTGACTATAGTTCAAAAATTGGAAACGGCATCCATGCTTCCTTTTCCATATCTGCTGTTTAAAGACCAGATATTTAATAATTTACAACAACATTTAAGATGAATATTTTACTGGTTGATGATCATACGCTTTTTCGAAACGGCCTTAAAATGCTAATTGAGACCATCCCTGGATTCAAGGTCGCAGGAGAAGCCTGTTCAGGTAAAGATTTTCTCGTTAAGATCGAGAAGGAACATTTTGATATTGTATTGTTGGATATTGAAATGCCGGATTTGAATGGAATTGATGCAGCCAGACAAGCCCTGCAATTGGATCAAAACCTACGGATTATCACGCTTTCCATGTATGGCGAGGAGGAATATTTCGACAAAATGGTTCAAGCCGGGGCAAAGGGTTTTTTATTAAAAAATTCAGATATTCAGGAAGTTAAAACTGCGATCGAGGTCGTATTTCAAGGTGGAACCTATTATTCGCAGGAACTTATGCAAAATATGCTTAAAAGTTTGAAACAGGTAAAGATATCAAGAGTCAATCATGCCGATTTTTCGGCGAGGGAATCAGAAATTCTGCATCTGATCTGCCTTGGTTACTCCAACCAGGCCATCGGTGAAAAAATATTTCTCAGTAAAAGAACTGTGGAAAAACACAGAGCCAACCTTCTTTTGAAAACCAACAGTCGAAACACGGCAGAACTTGTTATTTATGCCATTAAAAATCAATTAATCGTCTTGTGAAACCACTTTCTGACCAGAGACTAGCCAATAACATTATTGATAGTCGTCGATTCAAATCTCTATTAACTTTATTTCAGGGAGGGAGTCTCATCAGGCATCCAATCCGTAGAATATTCATCTTTGCAACAGTGAAAACTAACCCTGATCAGCTCCTACCCCATCAGCTACAGGTATTTTTCGGATGATTACAAATGTAATTTTAAGTTCATTTACCACAGTTTGACAGCCCATTTAGTTCAATACGGCTGCTTTATAAATTATTCCAAAATCCGTATAAGTTCTTCTATACCTGTGAATAGCCTTGAATTATATATGCAGCGACAGGTAGGATTGATAAAAATACAAAAGTCAACCACACTTGTCTGGAACCAATGAATCACCGTGTTTGGTAGTGGTTAACTTACAAGCTAGGTTGGTCAATTTTATTCATAGTCTCAAAGTCATTTTTCAGGTTAATTGCTGAGATTAAAAAAAAGCAACCCGGTGCAGGTTGCTTTTAAAAATTAAAATCTCGTACAGTGAAAACTGATTAATTCCTTCTTCCCCCCATGTATATGGAAATGTAGTACAACAAGGTGGCCAGAGATCCCAGCGCAGCCACCACGTAAGTATAACCAGCCCATCTGAGTGCATTTTCCGCCTTTTCGTGGGTCTGCCGACTGGTGACACCACTCGTTTGCAACCAGGCCAACGCCCTGTTGCTGGCGTCAATTTCCACAGGTAAGGTAATGAAGGCAAATACCGTTGTAATGGCAAAAAGGAATATCCCAAAAAGCAGAAGTGCAGGAAATGCGTTCAAGAGAAGAACACCACCCAAAAGTACCCATTGAAGGTATCTGGAGCTAAAACTAACAGCAGGAACCAAAGCTGAGCGCATGCCTAACCAGGCATAGGCAGTGGCATGTTGGACTGCATGGCCAGTTTCGTGCGCTGCAACTGCAGCTGCAGCAATGTTGGTTCCATAATACACCTCCTCGCTCAGGTTAATCGTTTTGTCTCCTGGATTGTAATGATCTGTCAATTCACCCTCCACCGTCTCAATCTTTACCCCGTAAATCATATGATCACGCAGCATCTTCTCTGCAATTTCTTTTCCAGACATTCCGTTTGTCATGGGAATCTGAGAATATTCAGTAAACCTACTCTTCAACTGATGGCTCACAAGCCAGCTTGCCAATGCGAATCCGATAAAAATTATCCAAATCATGATTATATTTTTTTAATTCATCTTCTTTGTGTGCACAAAAAGTAAACCAAAGTTGTCAAATGCAATATTGTCAGTGTAAAGGTGGTTTTTCAGCAGAAAAATCCATTTCTGAGACTCCTCCTGAAAGAATAAACTTCATAGCCTCAGCCGGAGATATATGAAGTGGCTTGATTCTGTTGGCAGGTACAAAATATAAAATACCAGAAATGTTGTAAGAAAATGGAAAATAGACGGCAACTTTACCTTCCAATCCCATCTCTTCCAACTTTTCATTCGTCAGAAATCCCATTCGCCACAGGTCATTCTTCTCATCCACCAAAACGGCTACCGGTCTGTGAAATTTCTTCTCTTTCCCGACAAAGGCGGAAAAGAGATCCTTAACAGAGGTATAAATCAACCGTAGAATGGGCGTCCTCTCCAAGATGCCCTTAATCAAGAACTTAATCGGCTTGGCAAAAATGGTTTCCCCAATAATTCCCAAAAATACCAGCAAGAGGATAATGATGAGAATTCCCAATCCAGGCACCTTCAGCTGAAAATATTTTTCCAGATAGGCACTTAGCAACCCATCCGAAAACTGAAAAAGGAAATAGACAATGTAGACCGTTGCCGCCAAGGGGGCTATCAGCAATAGCCCTTGAATAAAATATGCGCCCAGACGTTTCATAATCAATGCAGGTTGATTTTGCACAAATATAGACAAAACCTCAGGCTTCCTTTGACACTTCCGGGTCTGCAAGGAGAAAATTTCTATACGAATGGGATTGGTTCAAAAGCCTAGTCTGGCCTGCGCACCGACATTTCTCCTATTTTAATCATTGTAAGCAGCATTTTAAATGGCTTAAGTGCCTCTACTGCATGTATTTTACCAGCCGGAAGAATAATACAGTCTCCTGAAATCATTTGAAATTGGGTCCCTTCAATTGAAAAGGTACAAACTCCATCCAAAATTTGAACCAACGCATCAAAAGGGGCTACATGAGGACTCAAACCCTGTCCAGCATCGAAGGCAAAAAGTGTAATGGTTCCTGCACTCTTTTTGATAATCGTCTTGCTTACGACAGCATCTTTTGCATAATCAATACCTTCTGCGATGCTAAATAATATGCCAGTTTCCATATATTGTTATATTATTGAATTACTAATATTTATGCGATTTGATTAAACCCACTGTTCATCTAATATGTTCCCTTTTATGCCGACTGTCACAGCTTTTACAGGGACTTTACGTGTGCTCCGCTGTACGGCGAGCTGGACGAGTTGAAGCAATCCACCACAGCAAGGCACTTCCATGATTAGAACGGTAATGGTATTTACCTTGGATTGATCGATGAGATCAATAAGTTTTTTCAGATAAATCTCCTTCCCCTGGTCCAATTTCGGACAGGCAATGACCAATGATCTGTTTTTTAACCATTTGGAATGAAAATCGCCCAATGAAAAGGCAGAACAGTCGGATGCTACCAGGAGATCAGAACCCTGAAAATAGGCCGCTGCAGGATTAATCAGGTGAAGTTGGACTGGCCACTGGCGAAGTTGAGAAGGGACAGAATCGGTTTCTTCCCGTCCCATCGGCCTAAGGGTGGTGGCATCGAAGACAATGGTCTGCGATCCAGGGCATCCGCCACCGCAATCAGCCTTCTTCGCAGGTGCATCTATCTGATGTACTGCATCTTTTACATCTTGAATTTTGAAGCTTAATTTGGCTTCATGCTGAATTAAATAACCCATTCCCTGCTTCAGAAATTGGGTTTCGTTGTGCTCTTTGAGGTGCCTGAGATGTGCCACCACTGTGTTAAATCCTTTTCCGATCATTTCTGCCATCACTTTCGGTTCATCGTAGGGTTCAGCCTCTCTTCGCTCAATGGTGATGGCTCCTTCCGGGCAATGGCCGATACAGGCACCTAGTCCGTCGCACATCAATTCACTCACCAATCTGACCTTACCATCAATGATTTGCAGGGCCCCTTCATGACAATTTGGCACACAATCGCCACATCCCGTACATTTATCCTCGTCAATTTTGATAATATCTCTTTTCATTGCGGCTATTTTTTAATATTGGCAGGAATAGTTCCTGCTGATTTAACTTAAATGGATATTTTTCGTCTCAAAAGTAGTGTCTGATTAAATAATTAAATGTAACATTTGTTACATTTAAAATAATTTCTGCCCTATGTTTCAAAATTTGGTGAACTCTCCCCTCTTCAAAGGATTGTCGGCTGAAGAGGTTGACGGTTTATTTCTTCCGTTAAAGTACCAGGTCAAGCACTTTCGGAGCGGTGAAATGCTTGCACAAGCCGGCGAGGAGGTTGATAAAGCTATGCTGTTGCTTGAAGGAAGGTTGCAGGGAGAAATGGTTGATTTTGCTGGTAATTCGCTAAAAATAGAGGAGATGGATCCACCTCAAATGGTAGCCGCTGCCTTCTTGTTTGGTCCTGCCAGTACTTTTCCTGTTTTTCTTAGTGCGAAAAGCGATGGAAAAATATTGATTCTCCCCAAAAAGGAATTTACAACCATGCTCTGTCTTGAGCCCCGTGTGATGGTGAACTATCTGAACATTGTTTCCGGAAAGGCTCAATTTCTGACAGGCAAAATAACCTTTCTATCCTTGAAGACCATCCGGGAAAAGGTGGCTTACTACCTGATGCAACGGATGAGAAATGGAGAAAATGGGGTAGTAAGCATGGATGTAACCCAAACTAGCCTCGCTGATTTGTTTGGCGTAACTCGTCCATCCCTGACGCGAACCATCCTTGATATGGAAAAACAGGGTATTTTGGCCTGGTCCAGGGACTCTGTGACCATTCTTTCGTATAACACACTGAATGAAATTCTGGGACGTTGAGTCAATTTATGCAATTAGCTGAAGATTTTGTCTATAGAATGAATAGTTTAGGTAAAAAAGGAATTCCTTTTTTATTTATTATTGATTATGAGATGAATAATCCCATTTTGCTACCTTTGAATGAGGTTGCGAAGGAGAATATTCTATACTCAGTGAATGGACTGCGCAATTACAATGCGACCAAATCGGCAAAAGATCAGCTATTCTTCACCAAGAAACCTGTCGACAGACAGGTTTACCAACGTGCATTTGAAAAGGTGATGCATCATATTCATTTGGGAAATTCTTTTCTGCTCAATCTTACTTTTCCTACGGAAATTTCCACAAACTGGAGTCTTCGGCAAATTTTTGAATCCAGCTCCGCACCCTATCGATTGCTGTACAAGGACCACTTTGTGCTCTTTTCACCGGAATGTTTCGTACGGATTTCACAAGGAATCATCTCCTCGTTCCCCATGAAAGGAACCATGGATGCTTCCTTGGAAAATGCAGCAGTGCTTTTATTGTCGGATGAGAAGGAGAAGGCCGAACATGCGACCATCGTGGACCTTATTCGCAACGATCTTTCCATGGTTGCAGATCATGTAACCGTAGAAAAATATCGATATTTGGAAAAGATTCTCACGCACGAAAAAACATTGTTGCAAGCGAGTTCGCGGATAAATGGTTTGCTGCCAGCCGATTATTTGTCAAATCTGGGTACTATTGTTTCCAGTCTGCTGCCAGCGGGATCCATTTGTGGGGCACCGAAAGCCTCTACAATAAAGATCATCCAGGAAACAGAGGAATACCACAGGGGATATTATACAGGCGTTTTCGGTATTTTTGATGGTACTGGGCTTGATTCGGCCGTTATGATCCGGTTCATTGAAAACATAAATGGCCAACTCATTTACAAAAGCGGAGGAGGAATTACCATGAACAGCGATCCTGATAAGGAATACAGGGAATTAATCGACAAAGTATATGTTACAGCTCATTGAAACGATCTGTTATGAGAATGGTGCTTTTCACCGGATTCCGTTACACCAGGAGCGGATGAATCTGGCAAGGTCCTATTTTTTCGACTGTCAGGAAGCAATTTTTCTTGAAGAAGTATTGAAAATTCCGGATACACTCCGTGACAAAAAAGCAAAGTGCAGGGTTTCCTATTCGACCACCATCAATTTGGTGGAATATGAGATTTTTATCCCAAAACAGATTCAAAAATTGCAATGTGTTTATGATGATGCCATCGATTACGGATATAAACTGAAGAACAGGGAGGCATTGCACCAATTGTTGGAAAGAAAAGGCACAGCTGATGAAATACTTATTGTGAAAAATGGATGGATTACGGATGCCAGTTTTGCCAATGTAGTTTTTCTGAAGGAGGGAGAATGGTACACTCCTGATACTCCGCTCCTGCGTGGTACCAGGAGGGCGGAATACCTTTTGAATGGAATCCTGTCAATGGCTCAAATCCGTCCGACTGACCTTTGCCAGTATGAAGAGTTACGTTTAATCAATGCGCTGTTATCTATAGAAGAATCGCCCTCCATTCCGATAACCAGTATTCTACTTTAATGCAAAAAGGCGGAAAATAAATTTTTCCGCCTCTTTGGCACATAAAACATGAGGCATTAGAAAGCAATTCCAATGCTCAAACCACTGCGAAGCATTGGGAAAGGAATGGAACTCCCCTTCACTTTAACCTGATTGGAATTCATCGAGGTCGTAATCTTTCCCTTTAATACAGAAGGAAGGTCATTGATGTTTTGTTGCACATTGTCATAGACCTTCTGAATCAAATTTGTATCTGTTGTGGTCACTGTAGCCGTTACATTGCCTATGCCACCTTCAAACCCGAGGGGATAAAAATCAATAGCCACCGTTTTGGCTATCAGGAATTGCCATCCAATTTGAAATCCAAAACTCATTGTATTGGCATCTACTTCATAATTCTCATTGTAATGTTGCGTAGCACCATTTAGTCCACTGTTGTCTGTTCTGTAATTATTGGCTTTGGCCGTGAATTTCTGGTATTTCAGGTAAGGCGAGTAGTAAAAACCAACCGGTTGAACGTGGTGACCAGAATAGTGGCGGTAAGCGACCCTGATGGCCATACTGCCAAATTCGTCCTTGGTAATCACATTATCGGGAGAGCTCAGGTTAAATTTACTGGCAAATGGTTTGGGCGTTGGAATACCGATGCCCAAGATAATGGAACTTTTTGGGCTGAATTTTCTCTCTAATTCAAAAGAGAGACTGTTAAAAGCCAGATTTATCGGCAGAAATTTTACCACATTTTTATGTCCGTGCGGAATCGTATCAGCAGTATTTGGAACATCCTGTGCGATGGCACTGATGAAAAAAAGGCAAAGCATCAAAAAAATCGAAAAAGCTTTCATAGTTTAGGATTTAAATTAACCATTTAAAATTATCCATAATTTTAAAA
>CAINVV010000242.1 GCA_903854235.1 uncultured Bacteroidia bacterium
AATCGAAAATTTATTTTCCTTCAATCCATTTGATGATTTTCTCCTCATCGGGCAGTTCCTTTGGGAAAGCCACATCGGCCAGCTCACCCTTTTCATTGATCAGGAATTTCTGAAAATTCCATTGGACAGGTGCATCCACCACCTTGTTTTCGGATTTGTTGGTCAGCCATTTGTAAAGCGGATCCATATCCTCTCCCTTGACCGAAATTTTTGACATCATGGGGAAAGTTACACCATAATTTTGGGTACAAAAGGTCTTGATTTCGGCATTGGTACCCGGTTCCTGGGAGGCAAAATTATTGGCAGGAAATCCGATGATCACGAAATTCTGGTCCTTGTATTGTTCGTAAAGTTTTTCCAGACTTGCATACTGCGGAGTGAGCCCGCATTTGGAGGCGGTGTTGACAACCATCACCTTCTTCCCTTTGAGTGAACTAAGGTCAAATTTTTGGCCATCCAGTGTGGTCGCCTTGAAATCGTAAAGTATTTTTGACTGTGCTGAAAGTCCGGTTACCATCAAAACCAAAGCTAATGCCATCATTATTTTTTTCATGTTGTGAAATTATTTTTAGTGATTATTAATTTATACGATGATTCCAAAAGGTTGTTACCATGATTTTGAGCGGAAAAAATTCAAGTAACGGGTCCCAACCATCCCCACTCAAGTCTCAACTCTTCTATCTCCTATCTCCTAACTTATCTCTCATATCTTTAAATGTGTACCACCTTCCCAACAGGTGGTTGATAACTTCTTCCAGTTTCTGGTTGGCGGCTCTCATTTTTCTCTTATTTTTGGGGATCGCTTTGTGAACCTTCTACATGGAAAATTACATCGTCTCAGCCCGAAAATATCGTCCGGACACCTTCACAACCGTGGTGGGTCAGCCTTCCATTACTTCCACGTTGAAGAATGCCATCAAAAGCAACCATCTGGCACACGCCTATCTTTTCTGCGGCCCAAGAGGAGTAGGAAAGACCACTTCTGCCCGAATATTTGCCAAAACGATCAATTGTCTGAATTTAACGGCTGATACGGAACCCTGCAATCAATGCGAATCCTGCATCTCTTTTGGTGAAAATCGTTCCTACAACATACACGAGCTGGATGCTGCTTCCAACAACTCCGTAGAAGACATCCGTTCGCTGGTCGACAAAGTCAGGATTCCGCCTCAAATCGGGAAGTACAGTGTTTACATCATCGATGAGGTTCACATGCTCTCGTCCCAGGCCTTCAATGCCTTTTTGAAAACGCTGGAGGAACCACCTGCACATGCCATCTTTATTCTAGCCACTACAGAGAAACAGAAAATCATACCTACCATCCTTTCCAGGTGCCAGATCTACGATTTTAACCGGATCAGCATTGCGGACATCGAAAAGCATTTGCTTGAAGTTGCAGGCAAGGAACAAGTTTCGATAGAACCGGAGGCATTAAACGTGATCGCCCAGAAAGCGGATGGTGCCATGCGAGACGCTCTCTCCATTTTTGACCAGGTCGTCAGCTTCTGTGGAGAGAAAGTTACTTACCAGGATACCATCGCCAACCTGAATGTACTCGATTACGATTACTATTTCAAGCTAACTGATGGTTTTGTAAAGGGGGATGTTTCTGGTAACTTGATGATATTTAACGAGATATTGTCGAAGGGATTCAACGCCCACCATTTTGTCATCGGATTGTCCAGACATTTTCGGGACCTTTTGATTAGCCGGGATATTGTCACCCTACCGCTTCTGGAAGTTGGCGGTGAGATCAAAGAACGATACAGAAAGCAAGCAGCACAAAGTTCTGAGGATTTTCTGACAGCTGCCTTGATCCTGACTTCCGAGTGTGACATTCAGTATAAAAATTCTTCCAACCAGCGTTTTCTGGTAGAATTGGCCCTGATCCGGTGTGCCCAGCTGACAGAGCTCTTAAAAAAAAAACAGTTGACGAAGCAATAGTCACGCTGGTTTTTCTTCCCGTTTTTGACCGTGCGTCACTTTATACCGCTCCCTTAAAGGAGGAATCCATTCCTCTCCCGACAACCACACCAGTTCCCGATGCAAAGAGTCCGCCAGTGAGCCGGATGTCGGATTCGGAACGTCGCAGCAGGTATCTTCATACCGAAAATCTTTCAACTCCTTCTATATCAGGTATGCTAAGCGGGAAAAATCTGGCAGGAATTGCAGAGCCTTCCCAGGATTTGCTGAAAGAAAAGGGATCCGTACCGGAGCGTCCTTTTGACCTCCGACAACTCGTAAAAGCCTGGAAGGAGTTTGCAGAAACGGTGGATGCTGCCCAGCTAAAATCGGCTTTGTCGGTCAGGGATCCTGAATTGAATGAGAATTTAAATATATGCTACAATCTAGACAATGAGGTGCAGTATCAGCGAATTACTCAGGATTTGAAGCCCAAATTGTTGGCATTTTTGTCGCGTGAACTGCACAATGAACAAATCAACCTCGAATTTATTGTTTCGGAGAACATTCAGGAAATCAACAACAAACCCTATACCAACCAGGAAAAGTTCAATGTACTGTTGTCCAAGTATCCGATCGTCGGAACGATGAGGCAGCGATTTGGTCTCGATTTTGAATAAGATCGGCAAAATTCAGCTTTTCAACACCGAAATTCTTGTTACTCAACCATAATTTTGTACTTTTACGGCTCCAAAAAATGATACATTTTTTAATTCAAAATAGTAGGACAGATGCAGAAAATTAAAGTACTAAACCCTGTTGTTGAGCTTGACGGGGATGAAATGACAAGAATTATTTGGAAGATGATCCGCGAACAATTGATTCTTCCTTTTGTAGATGTTGACATCAAATATTTTGACCTTGGTATCGAGTACCGCGATCAAACCGATGATCAGGTTACCATCGATGCCGCCAATGCCATCAAAAAATACCACGTGGGTATCAAATGTGCGACCATCACACCCGATGAAGCACGCGTCAAGGAGTTCGGCTTAAAGAAAATGTGGAAATCTCCCAATGGTACCATTCGGAACATACTCGATGGTACCATTTTCCGCGAACCAATTGTGGTTGAGAATGTTCCGCGTCTGGTTCCCCAGTGGACTGCCCCCATCATGATTGGCCGTCACGCCTTCGGAGACCAGTACAGGGCGACAGACATTGTTGTGGATCGTCCCGGCAAACTGACCCTTTCCTTTACGGCAGACGACGGAACTGTTCAGGATGTACACGATGTTTATCATTTTGACGGACCTGGTGTCGCTCTTGCAATGTACAACACCGAGGAGTCAATCCGTGGTTTCGCCCACAGCTGTTTTAAAATGGCGCTGACTAAAAATTGGCCACTCTACCTCTCTACCAAGAATACGATCCTCAAAAAATACGATGGTTTCTTCAAAGATATTTTCGAAGAAATCTTCCTGAATGTATACAAGGCTGATTTTGATGCGGCTGGGATTACCTACGAACATCGTCTGATAGATGATATGGTTGCCTCTGCCCTGAAATGGAACGGTAATTTTATCTGGGCTTGTAAAAATTACGACGGGGATGTTCAATCAGATACGGTAGCACAGGGTTTCGGATCACTCGGACTAATGACATCCGTCCTCCTGACGCCGGATGGTGGTACCATGGAGGCCGAAGCCGCACACGGTACTGTCACCCGTCATTACCGGGAACACCAGAAGGGTCGCCCTACTTCCACCAACCCGATTGCTTCCATCTTTGCCTGGACACGCGGATTGGATTTCAGGGGAAAACTGGACGACAACCAGCCATTGAGAGATTTTGCTGCCTTGTTGGAAAAAGTGTGCATTGATACAGTGGAATCAGGTAGGATGACCAAAGACCTTGCCCTCTCTGTCTATGGGGATAAGCTGACTTCAGCGAATTATCTGACAACGGAACAATTTATGGAGGCTTTGGCCAGTGAGTTGAACAAGAAGATGAACTAGAGAAGTGACTAAAGTGAACTAGAGTGAACTAGAGTGAACCAAAGTGATCTAAAGTTTGTAACAATTTAAAATTATCAACATGTTAAAAAAACCAATAGAAGTAGCATTAAATCAGCAGATAAATGCTGAATTTCATTCTGCTTACCTTTATCTTTCCATGTCATCCTATTTTCAGTCGATAGGGATGGCGGGTTGTGCCAACTGGATGAAGGTTCAATACCAGGAAGAGCTGGCACACGCGACCCATTTTTTCGACTATGTGCTCGAAAGAGGAGGAAGAGTTGCCCTTACGCCGATCGGAGAGGTGGAGGTGGATTTCAAGAATGTGCTTCACGTTTTTGAAGAAACCCTGACCCACGAAGTAAAAGTTACGGGATTGATTAACAACCTGATGGACATTTCCATCCGGGAAAGTGATCATGCCACCAAAAGTTTTCTTCAGTGGTTTGTGGATGAGCAGGTTGAAGAAGAGGCCAACGTGGAACAGATTCTTAACAATCTGAAACTTATCAATGGTGAAGGTCAGGGATTGTTGATGATGGACCGTGAAATGCAGACCAGGGTATATGTAAATCCTTTCCCCGCCAAGGCTTAATTCATCAAATCCGTTTGGTGATCGGTTCCGTAGCGAAGTTGAAGGAGGAATCCACAAATATTGCACACAAATATTTGTGGATTTTTGCTTTTTAACGCATCCTGCAGGATAAAAGGAAATGGACGATATATTTCGTTGGATACAACATTTCAATTACCTTTACACCTGCATATTTTATGAACAAGACAGAAACTCGAAACTATTGATATGTCAATTTTTGGAAATTTATTAAAAGGTATTTTGGGCAATAAGTCAGACAGGGATATTAAAGAAGTTATGCCTGTTATTGCACAGATCAAAGAAGAATACAGCCGGATTACCGGTTTTACGAACGACCAACTTAGGGCAGAAACAGTCCGGATCAAGCTAATGGTCAGTGATTACATCAAGGCAGAGGAGGATGAGATTGCCTTGCTGAAAGAACGGGCCGAAAGTGGTGAAATGCCCATCGAGGAGGGGGAAAAACTTTACAACCGAGTTGATAAACTGGAGGAGATTGTCACAGCTAAGATCGAAGAGATCCTGAAAATCATTCTTCCAACTGCCTTTTCCATTGTCAAGGATACTGCACGCAGGTTCTTCGAAAACAGTGAAATTGTCGTGTCGGTCTCAGATTTTGACCGTGAACTTGCTGCCAGAAAAGACTTTGTCACCATAGAGGGTGAGAAGGCCATCTTCAAAAATAGCTGGGTTGCCGGAGGGACACTGCAAACATGGAACATGGTGCACTACGATGTACAGTTGATTGGCGGTTATGTGCTTCATACCGGGAAAATTTCGGAAATGGCGACGGGAGAGGGAAAAACCCTGGTTGCCACCCTTCCAGTGTTTTTGAATGCCCTTGCGGGACGCGGAGTTCACGTGGTTACCGTCAACGATTATCTGGCCAAACGTGACTCGGAATGGATGGGTCCCATCTACGAGTTTCACGGAATTTCCGTGGATTGCATCGACAAGCACCAGCCAAATTCGCCGGAACGGAGAAATGCCTACAATTCGGACATTACCTTTGGTACCAACAACGAATTCGGTTTCGACTACCTGCGCGACAATATGGCGACAGAACCCGCCGACCTGGTACAGCGCAAACATCACTATGCAATCGTGGACGAGGTTGACTCGGTCTTGATCGATGATGCCCGTACGCCACTTATCATCTCTGGCCCAGTACCAAAAGGTGAAAATCAGCTTTTTGACGTCTTGAAAAATCCAGTTGAGCAGTTGGTGAAGACGCAACGTGAACTGGTCAACCAGCTTTTGGTGGATGCGAAGAAAAAAATCAACTCCACCAACAAGGATGAAGCGGAAGATGGAGCAATGGCTCTGCTGCGTGCTTACAAGGGATTGCCAAAGTACAAGCCGCTGATCCGATTCATGAGTGAAGAGGGAAATAAGTCCAAGATGTTGAAGCTGGAGAACTTCTACATGGCCGACAACAGCAAGAACATGCATCTGGTCACCGATGATCTCTTCTTCATCATCGAAGAAAAACAGAACTCCGTTGAATTGACCGACAAGGGAATCGATATTCTGTCGCACAACAATTCAGATTCAAGCTTCTTTATTTTACCTGATGTAGGTGCGAAAATTGCAGATATTCAGAACGATACTACCATCAATGAGAATGAGAAGGTGGAGCGGAAAGATTCGCTGATGCAAGATTTTGCCATCAAGTCGGAACGTGTCCATACCGTCAATCAACTGCTGAAAGCGTACACCATGTTCGAAAAGGACATCGAATATGTGGTAATTGAGAACAAGGTAAAGATCGTCGACGAGCAAACTGGCCGTATCATGGAGGGACGCCGCTATTCCGATGGGCTTCACCAGGCCATTGAAGCCAAGGAAAAGGTCGTTGTGGAAGCAGCTACCCAAACCTTCGCGACCATTACCCTGCAGAACTATTTCAGGATGTACCACAAATTGGCGGGTATGACGGGTACTGCAGAAACGGAAGCCGGAGAGTTATGGGACATTTACAAACTGGAGGTAGTGGTTATTCCTACCAACCAGCCAATTTCCAGAAAAGACTTTGAGGATTTGGTTTACAAAACCAAAAATGAAAAATACAGGGCCATCATCGAAGAGATCGTTCGGCTGAATAAAATTGGTCGGCCGATGCTGGTTGGAACCACCTCCGTCGAAATTTCAGAGTTACTGAGCCGAATGCTTCAGATGCGCGGCATCAAGCACCAGGTTCTTAATGCAAAATTGCACCAGCGGGAAGCTGATATCGTCGCTGAAGCCGGTAAATTCGGGACCGTAACCATTGCCACCAACATGGCTGGTCGTGGTACGGACATCAAATTGACTCCTGAGACGCGTACCTTGGGTGGTTTGGCCATCATTGGAACAGAACGGCATGACTCACGCCGCGTGGACCGCCAGTTGCGTGGCCGCGCCGGACGACAGGGAGACCCGGGTACTTCGCAGTTCTTTGTATCGCTGGAGGACGACCTGATGAGGCTATTCTCTTCTGACAGGATTGTCGGCATCATGGACCGTCTTGGGTTGAAAGAGGGAGAGGTGATCCAGCACTCCATGATTTCAAAATCGATTGAAAGAGCTCAAAAGAAGGTGGAAGAGAACAATTTCGGCATTCGCAAGCGCTTGCTCGAATACGATGATGTGATGAACTCCCAGCGTGAAGTAATTTACAAAAAGAGACGCCATGCCTTGTTTGGCGAGCGTATTGAGGTAGATATCCTGAACATGATCTTCGACATGGGTGAACTTCTTTCACAGGAACATCAGCCAAACGGACACGAAGGCTTTGAAGACTTCCGAATCGATCTGATTAAAGCATTGTCACTCGATTCTCCCGTATCGGAAGAGGAGTTTTCAAAAATTAACCCGGATGTACTTACGGATAAAATCTACCACGCCTCGATCGATAATTTTACGCGAAAATCTCAGGCCATTTCCAAACAGGCCTGGCCGGTTGTGAAGAGCATATTTGAAACGAAGTCGCACATCTACAATAATATAGTGGTCCCAATTACGGATGGTCATAGACTGTTCAACATCGTTACCAACCTTGAGAAAGCTTATAAAACGCAGGGACTTGATCTTGTTAAATCTTATGAAAAACAAGTTATTCTGGCTACGATCGACGAACATTGGAAGGAAAATCTCCGGGAATTGGATGAGTTAAGAACCTCCGTACAGAATGCCTCCTACGAACAAAAAGATCCGTTGTTAATTTACAAACTGGAATCCTTCAATCTGTTCAAGGCCATGATGGAGCAGATCAACAGGGGAGTGGTCTCCACTTTGATGAAAGGCCAGATACCGATCAGTGAAGCCGATGAAGTGAAAGAAGCCCCGGTGGCCAAGAAATCACACGATCGCTCCCAATACCGGGAGGAAAAGCGGGAGGCTGCCGGTCATTCGGGGGAGGAACCAGAGGAACAAAAGGCACCACAACCCATTCGTCACGCTCCCAAGGTTGGCCGAAATGAACCTTGTCCCTGTGGAAGTGGCAAGAAATTTAAAAATTGCCACGGCCATGAATAGAATGTATGTTATGAGTGATGAGTGATGATGCATCCGATTGATCTACTTGAAGGTTGCACCAATCCATAACTTCTAACTCATAACTATTTGATAATATAAATAATTACAAGCAGTACAAATGATGACCATGAACACTCTTTTATCCATACACTGGAATGTGAGTCCTGAATTGTTTAGCCTGGGTCCGATTTCGGTACGCTGGTATGGAATGATGTTTGCACTTGGTTTTCTGGTAGGTTATCAGATCATGTTCAAGATGTTCAAATTTGAATCATCCAATACGGACTGGCTAGACAAGTTGTTCATCTATACCATTGTCGCGACCATCGTGGGCGCCAGATTAGGCCACGTGTTTTTTTATGACTGGAGTTACTTTTCACAGCACCTGCTGGAAATAGTCCTACCCATTGCGAAGGGGGAGACCGGTTCCAAATTTGTCGGATATCAAGGATTGGCCAGTCATGGAGGAGCAATAGGGATTATGATTGCCATCTATCTGTATTCCAAAAAGGTAACGAAGAGACCAATGCTATGGACACTTGACAGGCTGATTATCCCTACGGCGCTGGTAGCAGCAATGATCCGGACCGGAAATCTGATGAACTCGGAGATTTACGGAGTTGCCACCAATCTGCCCTGGGGGTTTATTTTCGACCGTAACCTTGAGACTGTAGCAAAACATCCTACCCAGATCTATGAAGCATTCGGTTACCTGATTGTTTTTGCCGCTAGTCTTTGGTTTTTTTTCAAATCAAAGGATCTTAAAGATAGAGCTGGGTTCATCATCGGTTTTGGTTTTTTTGGTATTTTTTTAACACGGTTTTTTGTCGAATTCATCAAGGAGAATCAGGAAACCTTTGAAGCAGGAATGGCTCTGAATATGGGCCAATTGCTCAGTATCCCATTTATTCTGGCCGGTGCCTACCTGATGTACAGGGCGCTGAAAAATCCACCCATTAAATACAAGAGCTGAATTGATTTGTAGGACGACTCCTTGAGTGATTAATCGCTTCATTTTAACACAACGCGGATGACGCGGATTAGACCGCATTGCTGGAATTCATATCCAGAATCCTTCTTATCCGCGTCATCCGCGTTTCTATTATTGCCTTTCCCTGAACTAATTTTTCTATGAATTAATTCCAAATAGTTTGGACAATGCTCATAAGGTAAATCACAAGTACTTAAAATACAGATTGTTATATATGTGGTGTATATATATTAAACACTGTATAAAATATTTACACTACGATTAAGATGCTTAATATCAGTCTGATACAAACTAATTGCAATTTGACTGTATAATAATTCAACATTTAAATGTATAAATTCAAAACACAATATTTTTAAATAATTAAATATCAAGCACATAGGTGTAGTTAATTTTTCGTGGCACAGTTATTGATTCAGGTAAGGCAGATGTTGATATTTACATCGATCGTGAAAGAAAATTTATTAGTCAATCTTTATAATCTCTGCCATGAAAAACATTTCAATTTTAGTAATCGGGTTGTCACTCTTGATCTGCAATTATACGGCGGCAGCCTTATCCAGTTCAAACAATGCCGGAAAAGCAACATTGGTTAAAAGTGATAATTCAGCATTCAAGGTATCCAGCTCTCAGGAATTGTTCCATTTGGCTCAAACCTGGGTCAACGAATTCAAGCAGGTAAATCCATCAACAGAGATTGTACTCGACCAACTGGAGTCTGCATCAATTCCCGTATCCGGTCACCTGAATCTGATTTCAGGGGCTGAAGCGGTCGTCCTGAACAATCAGTCAAACTGGAAGATGGTTGTCGGTAGGGACGTAATCGTTCCAATCGTAAACGCAAAAAATCCGATGATTAGCAGTTTACATCGGTTCGGAATTTCACCAGATAAAATTGCCCAAATGGTTAAGGATGGACCTAAGGCCAACTGGTCTGAATATGTTCCCAACGGACCGGGTATTTTGGTTCAATTGTACCTCTCAAATGATGAGGTTGTAAAATCAGGCCTGACGAATTACACGAAGGCCGCTGTTTCTGTTGTAGACGCAATGAAATTTTTGACACCTGCCGCTGTAATTGATGCAGTCCAAAAGAACCAGTTCGCAGTAGGATTCTGTCTGTTAAGCGATTTGCGCAGTGCTGCCAATGCAAATGTATGTGTACTGCCGATTGATAAAAATGGAAATGGCAGGATGGACAATTTTGAAAATATTTATGGCAATCTGGATGAGTTCACGCATGGTGTCTGGATCGGAAAATATCCTGCCGCCTTGTCAAACAATATTTACGCAGTTTCTTCCATCAAACCGACCAACGAAAATGAACTTGCCTTTCTTGCCTGGATCACGATGAATGGTCAGAATCAATTGACTGCCAACGGATACTGTGATTTGACAGGCAGCGAAAAGCAAGCCAACCTCCTTGCCCTTTTGAGCGCAAAAACAGGTGGTAACAAGGATAACAATTCCACCTCTGTTCCACAGAACTGGCCGGTAGCCTTGAGCGTCCTGGCCCTGATTGGCTTGTTTGCCCTTCTCTATTTTTACAGCAGAAAACGCCTGGAATCTGGATTGTTCGAAAAAGAAATTCAGGTAGCTCCCTTGTTGATTGAAAATGTAGTGGATGTTCCAAAGGGTCTTTATTTTGACAAAACACATACCTGGGCATTCATGGAAAAAGATGGCAATGTGAAAGTCGGAATGGATGATTTTCTGCAGCACATCACGGGAAAAATCACGAAGATCAGTATGAAGGAAGTAGGTGAAATCGTGAGAAAAGGGGAAAAGATAGTGACAATCATTCGCGATGGCAAACAGTTGAACCTTTATGCTCCGATATCCGGAATCATAGTAAAACAGAACTCCTCCTTAAAATCAAATTCAAGTCTTGTCAACTCTTCTCCCTACTCCGATGGGTGGGTCTATCAGATTGAGCCAAAAAATTGGCTGAGAGAAATTCAGTTCATGTTCATGGGCGAAAAATATGCAGAATGGTTGCGGGACGAGTTTGTCAGGTTGAGAGACTTCATTGCAGCGTCGGTCAAAACCAACGAACTGGTCTATGCTCACGTCATTCTTCAGGATGGTGGTGAATTAACAGACAATGTTCTGGCCGATATGGAACCAAAAATGTGGGAAGATTTTCAGACAAAATTCATTGATGCTTCCAAATAATAATTGGGGTTAAAACCCAGACAAACCGAACAAACAATTAAACTTCTTAAATTTATACCATGGGCTTTGATCGCCGAAATTTTTTCAGAACCCTTTGTGTTGCAGGTGCGACACTCGCAGTGGGAAACAGCTTTGGTGCAGTAAAATCAGATGAGGAAGCAGTAGAATTTCAGGGAATGCTTTATGACTCCACAAAATGTCTGGGATGCAGGGCTTGTGAACGAGTCTGTGCAAAGACCCACGACCTGCCGGAACCCAAGGATGAGCTGAAAGCTGGTGTGCCTAGAAACATGACCGAAACACAACGCACCGCAATCAACAATTGCATCACATCTAAAGGTGAAGTTTTCGTCAAAAAACAATGCATGCACTGCAATGAACCGGCTTGTACAGCAGCCTGCCTAACCCAGGCCATGTACAAAACGAAAGAAGGTCCCGTCATCTGGCGAGGCGACAAATGCATGGGTTGCAGATATTGCATGGTTTCCTGTCCCTTCGATGTTCCAAAATTTGAATTCCACAGTGCCAATCCAAAGATCCAGAAATGTGACCTTTGCTACGACAGAATCAAATCAGGTAAAATTCCCGCTTGTGCGGAAGCTTGTCCGGGCGATGCCCTGACCTTCGGAACGAGGAGGGAACTGATTGCCGAAGCGAGAAAAAGAATCTTTGAAAGTCCCAAAGATTATATCAATCAGATATTCGGAGAAGAGGTAGCCGGTGGTACCGGACTGCTGTATCTTTCACCAGCTCCTTTCAACGAACTGGGCTTTAACACCAAACTACAAAACTCATCCTATCCGGCTTTGACAAAGGGATTCCTCTACAGCGTGCCTTCTGTTGATGTCCTTTTGCCACCGCTTTTGCTGGCCATCTATGAAGCAACCAAAAACAACAACTCAAAAGAAGAAGATCATGAATAAGAAGGCACAACCAAACTTTAGGGACAACGATGGTACCCCTTTGCTGAAATTTATAGGCAGTGAACTTAAGCCAAAAAATAAGCTTCTTACACCCTTCAACATCATCTCTTTTCCGATCGTCTTGCTGGGTCTGGCACTGATCGTCATCCGGTTTTGGAAAGGATTGGGAGCCATCACCAACTTGTCTCAGGAAGTTCCTTGGGGATTGTGGATCGGATTTGATGTGGTAACAGGCGTTGCCTTTGCGGGCGGAGCTTATGTGCTCACCTTCATGGTTTACATCCTGAACATGAAGAAATACCACTCCATTGTTCGCGTAACTATTTTAAACGGATTTCTGGCCTATGCATTTTATACGGGTGCTTTGCTACTGGATTTGGGAAGGCCCTGGAATGTGGTCAATCCAATCATCGGCAACAATTTCGGAGCCAGTTCTGTTCTTTTTCTCGTCGCCTGGCACTTTTTACTTTACATGATGGCCGAATTACTCGAGTTTTCGCCGGCAATAGCGGAATGGCTTGGAGCCAAAAGGGCTGCAAAAATCCTTTCCGGCATGACCATCGGTGCGGTGATCTTTGGAATCACGCTCTCCTCCCTGCATCAATCTGGTTTGGGTGCCCTTTATCTGATGGCCAAGGATAAAATTCATCCACTCTGGTACTCCGAATTCATTCCCATCCTGTTCCTGGTTTCCAGCGTGTTTGCAGGTCTGTCAATGGTTATTTTCGAGGGATCCATCAGTCACAAGGTATTTTCTGACCAGATCAGCGAAAAGGATCACAAGAGCCACGACGGCATCATCCACGGTCTATCCAAGATTTGTGCCGGCGCCATGTTTGCCTACCTGTTCCTCCAATTTATGGTATTCATTCACGGAAGAAACTGGGATCTGCTCAATACGCCGATGGGCTATTGGTTCCTGCTTGAAATGATTGGTTTTGTGATGATTCCGATGATGCTCTTCTTCTACAGTTACCGAACACGTAAAATTTGGCTGATTCGAGTGGCCGCCATACTGACCATGATTGGGGTGGTATTAAACAGACTCAACGTAACCGTCATAGGATTCAGGTGGAATGCTGCCACCCATTATGTTCCTTCGTGGATGGAAATTGTGGTTACTTTTGCAGTCATATTTACAGAAATATGGATTTTCAGGTGGGTGGTTAGTCGGATGCCTGTGTTGAGAAAATCACCCGCCTGGGCAGGACACGATGAAGATTAGCAAACCTTATTAATTGAATATTATCATTGACCTTGGAAGTCAATCCAGAACAAGATATTGACAAACAACGAATTAGTTTTTAACAGAATAACTTTAAAATTTATATCATGGACAGCTTTTCCTACCACAACATTTTTGAAACTAAAGGGCTTGAATACCTGGCTATCGTGGTATTTTTTGCCATCCTCATTCCTTTTTGGATTGTTTTAAACAGACAAGTTAAAGTAACGAAACAACTTCAGAAAAAGCTGGGAACTTTAACGGCCAATGCGTTAAGAATACCTCAAGGAATACTTTTTAACATAAATCACACCTGGGCTCATCTGGATAGCAAGGGTGTGGCCAAAGTTGGCATGGACGATTTGCTTCTCCACCTCACCGGTGAAGTACAATTCAGCATACTGAGAAAAAACGGAGATATGATCAGCAAGGATGAATTGCTGGCGGAGGTCAATCACAATGGAAAACAGCTCAGGATTTTATCTCCTATTTCAGGGGAAATTCTGGCAGCGAATTCATTGATGAAGGAGAATCCGGAATTGCTCAACGAAGATCCGTACCAAAAAGGTTGGATGTACAAGATCAGGCCAAGCAGATGGATGGCAGAAACCAACTCCTATTTCCTTGCAGAAGAAGCCACCAATTGGTCGGCCAGGGAATTGGAGAGGTTCAAGGATTTTCTCGCTACTTCCGTCGAGAGATATGCTCCTGAACCTTCCAACATCGTATTGCAGGACGGTGGTGAATTGATCGATCAGCCGCTTTCCCAGCTTCCCACAGAGATTTGGCAGGATTTTGAACGCAGTTTTCTAGGGAACAAATCTAAATATCCTCATTTCAGGGGATTGGGCAGAGAATCCTATGGCCCTGAGTTTTTCTGACCAATTTGATGGAAAATTAAGGTAAGTCTTGGTTTTATAACGTTTTAGTAGTGAAGCGAGGTGCCTGTCATGTCGCTTCACTATTTTTAGGAAAGGTTAAAGTCCGCTCTTTAGATTGCATCCAAATTCCAAAGAAAATCGAACAATTGAACTATTTTTTAAAATTTTGAGATTAACTTAGCAATCAGCAACTTTAATTCCAACGGGACTTTTTTATTGGATTATTTTTCAAACTGAAATCAGCCCCTGAACCCTGATTTTTTGTTTATACTAAATTGTTATTATACTAAATTACAATGAGTTGGATTAGAAAGATATCGAAAGGCAACAAAGTTGGAGTACCCCTGGTAAATAGCTATGTAAAATTTCGCTCCTCCATTTATGGCCGGGTCGTTTTAATCATCACCATCTCGTCCTTTTTCCTGTTTCTCTCTTTTGGGATCATTTTCAGATCTGTAAATGAAAGCTATATGAAATCTGTGATCCGGGAGAATGGGAACAACATTGGTTTTCTGGTTCAGGGAGCTTTGTACCGTTCCATGCTGGAGAATGACAGAACCTCCCTTCAGGGTACTTTGGACATCATCAATACCATGTCGGGCATTGATGATGTAAACATGTACGACAACAAGAACAACCTGGTTTACTCCTCCATTTCGAACGATTCGACCAGCCACGGAGATCCGGATTGCATTTCCTGTCACAAGAATTTTCCCAGGATGTTTTCTGCGACCGAACGATCGTATAAAATTATCGGCATCGACAGCGAATGCAGCATGAACCACAACAACAACAATTGCAGGCACCTGATTATCAAGACTCCCATCCTGAACGAAAAATCTTGTTCGACAAGTTCTTGTCACGCACACAGTCCGGAGGAAGAGATTCTTGGCTCGCTCATCATCAAGATTCCACTGGCGGGTCTGGATGCTGCCCTTGAAAAATCAACCACCGACTATTTTTTACTTGCTGCCCTTTTGACTGGACTGCTCATTGTTTTTTTGATCTTTTTTACCAGAAAAAAGATCAAAAATCCGCTAAATGCCATCATCAAGGCGAGTCTGGAAGTAGCCAAGGGTGACCGAAGCACCAGGTTGCCTGTCAGGCCCCATCAACTCTCTGACATGCGGATGGTATCCATCGCTTTCAACGAAATGCTCGACAATCTGCAGACGGCTACCAACGAACTCCAAAATTGGTCGCAGCAGCTGGAATACAAAGTTCAGAAGAAGTCGGAGGAGCTGGGACATGCCCAGAATGAGTTGATTAACGTAGAAAGAATTGCCTCGCTGGGAAAATTATCTCTCTCTGTCGCCCACGAAATTAACAATCCCCTGTCGGGAATCCTGATTTATGCCAAACTGGTATCCAAGCAATTGGGGAACCAGGATTTTGACCCGGCCAAGAAGGAGTCGATGCTCAAGCACCTGAAACTCATTGAAAACGAGACCAAACGATGCGGCGATATAGTGAAGGGACTCCTGGATTTCTCGAGAAAAAACCAGGATGGATTTGAGCCAAAGCACCTGCATGAGATCCTGATTGAAACCTTCGAATTGATGTCTCATCCGATGAAAATTGCCAATGTGAGTTTTCTCTCTGATTTTCTGGCCAAGACCGACCTGATATACTGCAGTCCCAACCAGATCAAACAGGCATGCATAGGAGTGCTGGTGAATGCATCAGAGGCAGTAACGGAGAATGGAGAAGTCGTTTTCAGAACCTCCAATCCTGATCCGGATCATATCCGAATCGAAATTTCGGACAATGGCATCGGTATCAATGAAGAGGATGTTTCACATATTTTCGAACCATTTTTTTCGACCAAGCAGAATGCCAGCGGAATAGGCCTTGGCTTGGCCATCGTACACGGAATTGTTCAAAACCACAAAGGGAAAGCTGATGTAAAATCGGAGCGGGGAAAAGGAACGACAATATCCATAACTTTACCACTGATCAAAAATTAACTAGTTTCAAGAATTGAATATGGCCAAAAAGATTTCAATACTGATTGTTGACGATGAAGAATCCGTAAGGGACTCCTTGTACAACTGGTTTATCGAAGATGGTTATCAGGTAGAATGTGCAGAAAATGCAAAAACAGCCCTGACAATGCTCCAGTCGGAAAGCTATCACATTATCCTGGCAGATATTAAAATGCCTGGGATGGATGGACTGGAAATGCTGAAGCGAATCAAATCCCTCAAGAGTGATGCCATTGTCATCATCATGACCGCCTTTGCCACCGTCGACACTGCTGTTCAAGCCTTGAAGGATGGAGCATTCGATTATGTAACGAAGCCATTCGATCCGGATGATCTTTCACACTTGATCCGAAATGCCTCCAAACAAATATCCCTGATCGAAGAAAATGAAATATTGAAAGAAAAGGTTATTTCGCTCGAGAATGTAGAAGACATGATTGGACAAAGCGAAGCGATGCAGGAAGTTTTCAGGGAGATCGAAAGTGTGGCACAATCCAATGCTTCCGTGATTATCACCGGAGAGAGCGGTACCGGAAAGGAGTTGGTTGCCAAAGCCATTCATGCGAATTCACCGCGGAAGTTCTTCCCGATGGTGAGCGTCCATTGTGGTGCACTGACGGAAAGTCTGTTGGAAAGTGAATTGTTCGGACACGAAAAAGGAGCCTTTACCGGTGCCATTTACAACCGGAAAGGACGGTTTGAAATGGCCGACAGCGGTACTATTTTTCTGGATGAAATTGCGACCATCTCGCCAAAAATGCAGGTGGAACTGCTAAGGGTCCTGGAAACCAAAAGCTTTGTGAGGGTAGGAGGCAACAAGGAGATCAGCTCCGACTTCAGGGTGTTGTGTGCCACCAACAGGGATTTGAAAAGCATGGTGGAAAAGGGCCTCTTTCGGGAAGATCTATTTTACAGGCTGAATGTGGTCAACATCAATGTTCCTCCATTGCGGGATCGAGTCGAGGATATTCCCCTGCTCATTGAATATTTCATCAAAAAGTATTGTGCCTCCATGAACAGGCCTCCCATCCCTGTCGAACCCTCCGCTTTGCAGCGGATGGAGAGTTATGCCTTTCCGGGGAATATCAGGGAGCTGGAAAACATGATTGAACGAGCCATCGTCGTTGGCAATGGCAAAAAAATTATGCTGAAGGACCTTCCATTGGCCAAGGAATCAGTCAAACCAACCTTCGAGAGTCTCGACGATCTTGGAAAGAAACACATTCTTGCCATCCTGACGAAATACAGCTGGAACATCACCGTTTCGGCTAAAGCGCTGAAACTGGACAGGGTCACGCTCTACAACAAGATCAAAAAATATGGTTTAACGCCGCCAAAGTAATTCCATTTCGGATTTTTGAAGCAGCAACCAATTTTGACAATTGCTCAAGGGTTCCCATCAAAGCCAACTGTGAATGAATCTGGAGAAAATCACATTAATTTCTTTTGGGTATTTTGAGAAGGGTCTTCTCGATAAAATTGAGAAGGAGGTAGAACACGAGTTTTTGCTTCCTGTCCGATTGAGGGAGGGCCATCTGGACCTTAGTCAGTTTTTTGAGCCATCCCGAAGACAATACGACGGATTCCGTCTATTGAAGGAGGTCGATTCGTCCTTTGCGGACGAGAATGACAAAACACTCGGCATTTTTAACGTAGATCTTTATATTCCAATTTTAACCTATATTTTCGGACAAGCCTACCTGAACGGGCGGGCAGGAATTGCCTCCATTTACAGGCTGCGCAACGAACGATACGGAATTTTTAAGGATGAGAAAATTCTTGTCAGCCGATTTCGGAAAGAGGTGATCCACGAACTGGGTCATACTTTTGGTTTGATACACTGCTTTGATCCTTCCTGTGTGATGAGATCCAGCACTTACGTGGAAGACATCGACCAAAAAAATCACCAGCTTTGCCGGAAATGCAGGGAACTATTGGGTATCCAACCCTGATCTAATGCAGGTGAATTGTTGACCAGTTCCTATGCATAAAAAAGCAATCAATCAGAATCATGGAAGAAAATAGCAGACGCAATTTTATCAGGAAGATAGCCTTCTCAGGAGCCACTGCCCTGGTATTGCCTGAATCCGATGTTTTTGGTTCGGAAAATAGCCGCAAGCGGAGGCAATTGGCACGAAACGGAAGCGTTATCTTGTTTCAGGGAGACTCCATCACCGATGGAAACCGCGGGCGGACGGCCGATCCAAACCACATCATGGGCCATGGTTACGCTTTTAGCCTTGCCAGCCGTCTGGGAGCCGATTACGCGGGAAAGGGGCTGGTGTTTTACAACCGGGGTATCAGCGGGAACAAGATCAATGACCTGGCCAACCGCTGGCAATCTGATACGATGGATCTCAAACCGGATCTGCTGAGCATACTGGTAGGCGTGAATGACACGGCCTCCGTGGTTTTTCAGCGGGAGCCTGTAATTACTGCGGAGAAATACGAAGAAATTTACAAATCCCTCCTGGACCAGACCCTGAAGCAATTTCCAGATCTATTGCTGGTACTTTGTGAGCCATTTATCTTGGAAGTTGGAAAAGTAAAGGACAACTGGGTTATCTACCAGCCTGAAATGAGGAAAAGGCAAGCGGTGGTAGCAAAGCTGGCATTGCAATACGATGCAGTTTTTGTCGGTTTTCAGGAGATCTTCAACAAGGCTTGTAACAGGGCACCTGCTGCATATTGGATGTGGGACGGAGTCCACCCTACCGTGGCCGGCCATGAATTGATGGCCAGAGAGTGGTTGAAACAGGTGGAGAAAAGAATGAAATTCTAATTGGATTCCTTTTTCGCTCCAACGATTTGTGAATTATCCCGGTAAATAGGTTGCGTTCAGGGCATTTTTCGCAGACCTTCCCATTTTACCTTCCACATACCGTCTTTCGGAATTCCGGGATTTTCGGTCTCGCATCCCTCGTAACCGGCACACATCATTGCAACGGCAGAGAGTATCCCGCCATTTCCCGGTAGGTAAAGCCGTAAACGCTTGTCCTGGTAGTTGTGCCCATTCACCAGGTAAGTATTCGTGGGAATGTCCATAAACAGGGCATCCATGGCCTTGTCCGGACGACCCAAACGGGTCGCTGTCATGGCAACGAAGGGGAAATCCCAACCCCAGGTCTTTTTCCAGTTCCAGTGATCCCAAACATAATCGAATGTGGCATTCATCAACTTTTTATTGACGACCCTAGATTCGGGAAGGAAGCCAAGTGCCCCTAAGACAGCCGGATGGTCGGAATAGGTTGGCAAGTTGCTGTAGGAATCCGGTGCGCTCTCGGCGGAAAGATAAACTCCATTCTTTTGGGCCAAAACGGCCAGTTTTTCGATGATATCATCCCATTGCCTGTTGCGACTCATCCCAAGTCTTACCCTCCATTGCTGGGCAATACTCAGTCCCCAGTGCCAGTAGGCAAGTTCAAAGGGCGAATTATAGGTGTTTTGGGGAGAAAAGGTTTCCTGGGCAGGAATGATGCCAACCAGGTTAAACCTGTTCTTATCAGGATCCCAGCTGGCAAACGAAGCCATGAAATCAGCCGTCTGGAAAACCAGTTCCTTGTATTTTTCCAGCACATCATTGGTACGGTAATTCCGGTAACATAATTCGGCAAAATAGATGATATGGGGCTGCTGCCAGATCAGGAAAGAGCCGACATTGGATGGGGCTTCAATTCCGGTTGTATCCGTCATTTTCATCCACCGCGCCCCCTTGTAACCTTGTCGGAGTGCGATTTTTTGAGCCTGAGGCAGGACATCGCGGTACCATCCCAGACTCTTGTCAAGCAGGTCGATCCTGTTCCAAAGGGCGAAGTGGGCTGCGTGCCACCAATGCATCTCCAGGTGAAATTTGCCGTACCAGCTGTTATAGGTGAGTCCGGTTTCCTGTGGAGGAACGGTTCCGGCGCACTGAATGGCGGTCAGATATTGCGAAAGGACCACGCGGCGCTCCAGTTCACTGGCCCGCGGATCCGTGCTTCCGGAGAAATCAACGGCTCCGCCACGATTCCAGAAGTAACTCCATTTTGCCTGATTGGAGAGGCTGGACTGACCAAAATCGGGCAGTACCAACATTCTTTTATCCTTGGAAAACAGACAGCTTACTTCGATGGTTTTCCCTTTTGGTACAAGTTCAAATTGATGGGCTTCCTTCTCTTTCATGCTGGCCATCCCTTTCCAGTCGACTTTGGCAAAATAGGTGGTGGCATCCAGGGTTCGCTCAAAAATCAGTGAATTTTCCGAGACCGGAATGATTTTGGTGGTATGCTTTTCCTGACTCTTCCATTCACATGCACCATCCATGTGATTCCCTGAAGGGTAAGGAAAATTGAACTTAACAGTTAATCTTCCGGCATCTATCAAGGGAGAGTTGATCTTTGAAGTAATCATATCCTGGTCGGGGTGGCACATAGTAATTACTTCAACAGGAAGGCCTTCTACCTTGAAAAAGCTGTGTATCTCACCTTTCCATAGGTTCAGTTCCTCCTTCAAATCCGTGAGGTCTGCGACTGTCAGCTCGGTCCCATTCTTTTTGGTGATATGCAACCCAATGACGCCCAAATGCAGCCTGTGCGCATTGGCACGGAAATAGTCTCCTGCCTCTTTTCCCCGTTCAGGTTCCTTCATCTGGACTGAATAGGGCTCCTGACGACCGCGAAAGTTGAAATTTTTTAAACTCTCTTCGGTTTTATATCCGGCACTGTTGGGGAAATTGTGCCAACCCCACTGTGACTGTGTGCCTAGCGGGATTCCTCCCTCATAAACCTCGGGAAATGTTTGCAAGCCTGTAGCATCCGCTGTAAAGGCGAAAGTACCGTTTCCGACTGTCAGGGAACCAAGAGTATCAGGCTTGTTGATTTGAATGTTGTGGCGGTTCACCAATGCCTCCCTGTCGATGTTGCCACGAAAGCTGGTTTTGAAGCTGACCGTTTTTCTGAGGTATTTCGCAAAAGGCATTTTCTGCGCTTTAAGCTCCTGAACGGCAAGTCCGGCAACCCGGAAGGCGCCGAGCGGATTCAAATGCGTATTGTCCATTCGGCCATTTGGCTCCAATTGACTGACTCCCGGCTCTATGTGCATGTACAGGGATTTTGACCCCTCTATTCCCAATTCGTTGATCAGCTTTTCTGTCGACACATTGAGATCAATGACAGCTACTTTCAGCTCCTTCCCAACCTCGCGGGTTACGACGGGATAATCTCCAAGCGTATTGATGGCTTTTCCATCCCCGTCAAAGGACCTTCTGACAATGGAGGTAAAGAGGATGGGAATAGCTCCTTTTTCGCGCGTTTCCCTGATATATCTGACCAGGTTATCCCGATAGGTGGTATGTGCTTCAGTTTTGCGGGCGGCATCGGGTTTGGAATCGTTGTGGCCAAATTGGATGAAAACATAATCACCTTTCTGGAGTACATCCAGGACTGCTTTCCAAAGTCCCTCATCCAAAAAGCTTTTCGAGCTTCTGCCGTTTTTAGCCCGGTTGTCGATGACAAGCTGCGAATCATCAAAATAAGCTGGAAGTACCTGACACCAACCTCGTTCCGGATTGTTCTTCGTCGTGTCCTTATTGGCCATGGTGGAGTCGCCGATGGTAAAAATGGTGACCCTCCGCTTTGCAGGAGAAAATCCTGTCAAAATTAAAAGAAGGACCAAAAAGAGCAAAATTCCTGTTTTTTTCATCATATCTTCTGTTGGTAGTGTTCGCTTTAATTTTCCCTCCAGACCGTAAGATAATCAACCTATTAAAAGTCAATTAAATAATTTCTAATTAGCATATTAGCACATTTACTTGAGGTACTTGTCGAACCAATCTGAAAATGCCAGCAGGTAGTTCATGATATCGGGCCAGACCTTGTGTGCACCGCCTTGTTTGATCATCAGTTCGCAGGGAACATTGAGTTCCTTTAACTTCTGAATGTAGGATTCAGACTGTTGTAGCGGAATCAGCTCATCCAGGTCACCATGGGCAATCAAAGTAGGAGCAGACTGTGCAGTAACCTGGTAAATGGGGGAGATCTGACGACCAATTTCCAGCAGTTTGGCCTGGTCCGTAATCAGTTCAAAGTGTCGGTCTTGCTTGTTCCAAACGCTGAATTCAAAGGCTGCCCTGTAATCGGAAAGTTGTCCCGTCCCCAGAGAGACCAATCCGGTTTTGCCGAAATTCAAGAAATCGGTAGGAGGGAAGAAGCAGGCAACGGCCTGCACATTTCCTGGAACCCTGTCTACGGGATCCTTGGCATTGACATCTGCGTCAAAGCCGGTGGTTCCCATCATCAGGGATAGATATCCACCCGATGAGGCACCTGTAATTCCAAGTTTGTTTGGTTCGATGTTGTATTTTGCCGCATTGTATCGGATGAACCTCACCGCACGGTGCAGGTCCGAAACAATTTCAATGTTGTTGTATTTTGGTGCAGATCCGTGGCAAACTTCAAAAACGGTGTATCCCTTCAACAGATAAGGTTGGGCAATCGTGGCTGCCCACTCGAGGGCCATGTCAAAATTGGATTGCAATCCGGCGCTAATGGCCAGAATAATGCCCCTGTTGTTGGATTTTGCCTTGGGCGAAAGCACATTCATGGTCAGAGCCATTCCATTTTTTCTTCCGTAAATTACCTCTTCCATCGAACCAATGGCACTTTCGCGGATTTGTGAAAAGGCAGGAATCAAAAGCAGAAAGAACAAGATTGAAAGCAGTAGTCGTTTCATTGCTTATTGTTTGGTTGAAATAAATATCATCCGGACATTAAGTTTCAAGAGCTGATATTTTCAGATTGTATTGTGAATATCAAGATGTTTTGCCTAGAATTCTGAGGTGAAGTGAAATTTTATCTTTGGAAAGTCGCGCTGGGCCATATCCAGTATAAAGGTAGAATCCGCAAGAAAAACATCTCGTCCCTGTTTATCCAACGCCATCTTGTTGTATTTCCGTTTTTTGAAATCATCGAGTACTGCCTTGTCTTCGCACTGAATCCAGCAGGCCTTATAGAGAGAAATGGATTCCCACCGGCACTTGGCATTGTATTCGTGTTCCAATCTGTATTCGATCACCTCGAACTGAAGCGCTCCAACAGTTCCGATAATTTTTCGACCATTCAGCTGACTGGTGAAAAGCTGGGCTACCCCTTCATCCATCAGCTGATCTACTCCTTTGGCCAACTGTTTGGACCGCATGGGATCTGCATTTTCAATGTACCTGAAGATCTCCGGCGAAAAGGAGGGAATGCCTTTGTAATGCAGGATCTCGCCCTCGGTTACGGTATCACCGATCACAAAATTTCCGGTATCCGGAAGGCCAATAATGTCGCCTGGGAAGGCATTTTCAATGACCTCCTTCTTGTCGGCCATAAAAGCCGTAGGACTAGAATATTTGAAGGTTTTTCCCAGACGGATGTGCCTGTAGTTCTTGTTCCTTTCGAACATTCCCGAGCAGATCTTTACAAAGGCAATTCTGCTGCGGTGGTTGGGATCGATGTTGGCATGTATCTTGAAGACGAAGCCCGAAAAACTCTCCTCTTCGGGATGAACCAAACGTTCCTCAGATTTTTTGGGTCTGGGCGAAGGTGCCAGTTGAACGAAGGTATCTAATAACTCCCTGACACCGAAATTGTAAAGTGCGCTTCCAAAGAAAACAGGAGCCAACTCGCCGGCAAGATAGGAGAGATGGTCAAATTCGGGATAAACCCCCTCCACCATCTCCAGGTCTTCGCGGAGCACGATGGCATCGTGGCCAATGAGCTGATCCAATGCCGGATCATGTAATGTTTCAAATCGGATTCCCTTTTCGATTTCCGTAATACTTGGATTGAACAGGCTGAGACTGGACTCATAAATATTGTATACGCCCTTGAATTCCGGGCCGTTGTTGATAGGCCAACTAAGTGGCCTTACCTTGATCATCAGCTGTTTTTCGATGTCGTCCAACAGGTCGAAGGTATCCCCGGTAGGACGGTCCATTTTGTTGATGAAGATCAGGACAGGCGTTTTTCGCATCCTGCAAACAGCCATTAGCTTTTCCGTCTGCGGTTCAACCCCTTTTGCGGCATCAATGACAATGATGACACTGTCGACTGCAGTTAGAGTCCGAAATGTATCTTCCTGAAAATCCTGGTGACCAGGTGTATCAAGTATGTTGATTTTGTAACCACCGTATTCAAATCCCATTACGGAGGTCGCGACGGAAATACCGCGCTGGCGCTCAATCTCCATAAAGTCGGAGGTCGCTCCCTTTTTTATCTTGTTGCTTTTGACAGCTCCAGCCACGTGGATGGCACCACCAAATAGCAATAATTTTTCAGTTAAAGTGGTCTTGCCCGCATCCGGGTGACTGACGATGCCGAATGTTCTCCGGCGCAGAATCTCTTCTTTTAAACCCATGTATCAAATTTGGGGACAAATTTAGTATAAAAATAGGCACAATTTGGATTTTCGAATTTCGATATTGGAATGGGGAACTGTCTAACTTGCAGGTAAAATAGTGCCAGAATGGGTCCAATCAAAGTAAAAACGAAGGAGTCGTATGGTAAAGTACCAACACAACTCCTTCGTTATTCTACTCGATTACTCATCTTTCGTCGATTTTTACAAAAGACAAGGATGCGTATTCCAAAATCGAAAATCCAAAATCGAAAATGGTTTTAGGCTTCGATAATGACAATCTTTTCAATTTTGTCACCCTGGCGGATGGCGTCAATCACTTCCAATCCCTCGTAAACCTTGCCAAAACAGGTATGGTTGCGGTCGAGGTGTTTGGTATTGTTTCTGCTGTGGCAAATGAAAAACTGCGAACCGCCTGTATTTCTTCCTGCATGTGCCATCGACAAAACGCCACGATCGTGGTATTGGTTGTCTCCGTCCAATTCGCATTTAATCGTATAGTCAGGTCCGCCGGCTCCGGTTCCTTTTGGGCATCCTCCCTGAATGACAAAATCGGGGATCACCCTGTGAAAGGTAAGTCCGTCATAAAATCCTTCTTTGGAAAGTTTAACGAAATTTGCCACTGCTATGGGTGCATCTTCTTCAAAAAAATTGACCTTCATCACCCCTTTTACCGTATGAATTTCTGCTTGTAACATAAATTGTTTTTTTGTTTTTGCAAAGATACCTCTTTCCGAAAGAATTTTCTTCCTTTTACCCTATATTTGTGGGATATTCTTGCTGATAGCAACGAATATTCGGAAGAATCGCCAACCATCAGGTTTAAACCTATCAATACAACTGGAATGATCCGTCAACTTGGATCCGTCGCTGTACTTTTTTTATTGCTTTTCCTGAGCGAAAGCTGTTCCGTGTCTCATCAAACGAGAATGGCAGCCACCTCCTTCGATAACGGTGAATATTTTAAAAGCATTGCAGCCTACCGAAAGATTTACACCAAAATAAAAGGGCGCGAAAACAAGGCGGCTATCCAATTGAAAATAGCAGAGGCATTTTACAAAACCGGGCAATACCGGCAGGCGGAAAGCTATTTTAAGAGTGCCATTTTCAAGGATCCTTCCGATATTTCCATTCTCTTAAGGTATGCAGAGGTGCTGCGTGCCAATGGGAAATATGACGAAGCCATCAAGAATTACCAAAAATTTCTGTCCCATCTGCCCAAAGATGAACGGGCACTCAATGGCATCACCTCCTGCAAATCTTCCCAGGAACTTTTGAAGAACCAGACCCTTTACAAAATTGAAAATCTGAAGGAGATCAACTCACGTTGGTCGGATTATGGAGCTGTCTATCCTGGTTTAATCGAGACAGAACTCGTCTTTACCTCTGCCAGGGAAGATGCAACGGGTAAGAAAAAGAGTGCGGTAACCGGAGAGTATACGACCGATATTTACAGGTCTGTTTTCAATGCAGAGAAGAAAAAATGGGATCTTCCCAAGCGAATTGACGAATCCTTGATGATTAATACACCCGACGAAGAGGGGGCTCCCAGTTTCGACAAAAGCGGAAATACCCTCTATTTTACCAGGTCGGTATCCGAAAAGGGATCTGATGCCAAAGTGGGAATTTTCGAATCCACGCTTATCAGCGGAAGCTGGGGCAGGCCTGTGAAGCTTTCTATCGGAAGGGATAGCCTCCTTGCAGCTCATCCTTCAGTTTCCAGGGATGGGACTAAGATCTATTTTGTTTCCAACAGGGCAGGTGGTTTCGGTGGAAATGACCTATGGGTAGCCGAAAAAATTGGCGAGAGCAAATGGGGAGAACCCAGAAACCTGGGCCCAGAGATCAATACTGCCGGAAATGAGTTGTTCCCATTTATTCGTGACAACGGCGAGCTTTATTTTTCCTCAGATTCGCACGTTGGATTGGGCGGACTGGATATTTTCAGGGCTACACCGACCGAAAAGGACAAATGGAAAGTAGAAAACATGGGGTCACCTATCAACTCTCCAGGCGATGATTTTGCTATCTCCTTCTATCCGGGGGAAGAGAAAGGTCTCTTTACCAGCTCCCGCGAGGGAAGCAGGGGGGATGATATTTATTCCTTTCTGTTGCCTCCGAAATCGTATGGAGTGGAGGGATCGCTTTACAACAAAGAGACCGGCATCCTGATAGAAGGTGCTTCTGTCCGGCTCATTGGCACCGATGGTACCATGTTGAAAATTAAGCCGGACAATGCCTCCTTCAAATTTAAATTGAAACCTGGTGTTGAATACCTGGTGACGGCTTTTAAAAAGGGATTTTTGAATGCTAAGGCCTCCTTTTCGACCGTGGGACTGGACCAGGGCAAAAATTTCGTCTTCCGGATTGAATTGACTCCCGTAGATCAACCAATTAATGTAGACAACATCTTCTACGAGTTTGGAAAGTGGGATCTCTTGCCACAGTCAATTACCGCCCTCGATACCCTCGTTACGCTGCTGAAGGAAAATCCGACAGTCGCCATCGAACTGATGTCGCATACCGATTGCCGCGGCAATGATGCTGAAAACCAAATTCTGTCCCAGAAACGGGCCCAATCCGTAGTCGATTATCTGATTGTAAAGGGTATCCAGGTTGGCAGGCTGACAGCCAAAGGCTATGGTGCCAAGGTTCCCAAAACAATTGATGCCAAACTTGTTAAGACTTATCCATTCCTGAAGAAGGGTCAAATTCTGACTTGTAAATTTATTGAAGGGCTGAAAAAAGAGGAGGAACGGGAAGCCTGTCACCAGCTCAACAGGAGAACCGAATTCAAGGTGATCTCATCTGAATACAGGGAAAAATACAAGGAACCTTGAATTAAAGGCAAAAGTGGGGAATCCGTTGTTTGGAACAAGGTGAGGCAAGGGTGGATTAAGATCTAAGATATGAGTTATAAGATATAAGATATGAGATATAAGATATGAGATGGGAGATTTGGATAGGTAAAATGAAGGAGGGACAATTTAACGAAATATCTATCAGGTAATTAATGATATAATTATGAAAAAGATTATAGTTTTTAATTAGCAATTTTACTTCCAATTCCATTGATGTTTTGGATTTCAAGATCGGATAACTCCTTGTGGTTTGCCATTTTATTGCTGATTTACGCAGCACTCTATCGAACCGCAATCGAATGTTGGAGGCTGGTAGATAAAAAAATATTGAAATGGCACGAAATCTGGAAATTATGGATACCCTGGAAGTATAGGGGCTTCATGAAGGATTTGTATTTCAGTAATTAACATTGATTTTCACTTGTTGAAAGAAATCTCGATCACGGCTTTCCCTACTTTTGCCTTTTGCCCTTTCCCTTTTGCCTTTTTATGCTTTAAGTTGGCAAAAAGTTGCTAATTTTGCCGAAATTATGGACAGCAACCAAAGATACATACGCAGGGGAGTTTCCGCCTCCAAGGAAGATGTGCATGAAGCCATTCGTAACATCGACAAAGGTCTGTTTCCCAAGGCGTTTTGTAAAATCATTCCCGATATTCTGGGTGACGACCCCCTTTGGTGCAATGTCATGCACGCCGATGGAGCTGGTACAAAATCTGCCCTTGCTTACCTTTATTGGAAAGAAACAGGGGATCTTTCCGTGTGGACAGGAATCGCCCAGGATGCCATCGTGATGAACCTTGATGATCTGATTTGTGTCGGGGCCACCGATAATATTCTGCTTTCTTCCACCATAGGAAGAAATAAACAACTGATACCCGGAGAGGTACTATCGTCAATTATACGAGGTACGGAAGATTTTTGCAGCTCCATGCGGGGAATGGGCATTTCCATTTATCCCACCGGTGGTGAAACAGCCGATGTCGGGGATCTCGTCAGGACCATCATCGTAGATTCAACAGTTACCTGCCGGATGAAGCGCTCCGAGGTAATTTCGGCAGATAGGATTAAGGCCGGGAATGTCATTGTCGGACTTTCCTCCTCCGGTCGTGCAAACTACGAAACAGAATTCAACGGTGGGATGGGCAGCAATGGTCTGACCTCGGCCAGGCACGATGTTTTTTCAAAGTATCTTGCAGAAAAATATCCGGAGAGTTTCGATCCATCGGTTCCGGAGGAACTCGTGTATTCCGGGAGTCTTGGACTGACAGACTGGATCGCTGCAACAGGTATGGATGCCGGGAAAATGGTGCTTTCACCCACACGTACCTATGCTCCTGTAATTAAAAGGGTTCTCGAAAGTTGCCGGCAAAACATCTATGGAATGATTCATTGCTCAGGCGGGGCCCAAACCAAGGTCCTTCATTTTGTGGAAAAGGTACACATTATCAAGGATCATCTTTTTGAAATACCGGAACTCTTCCGGGTCATCCAGCAACAAAGTGGCACCGACTGGCACGAGATGTACAAGGTATTCAACATGGGTCACCGCTTTGAAATTTACACGGATGAAGTGGCGGCCGAAAAAATAATTGAAATTTCAAGTTCCTTTGGGATTGATGCCCAGATAATAGGTCACGTCGAGCCCTTCTCAGGCAAGAAAGTAACCATTGAAAGTCCTTTTGGTACTTTTGAATATTAGCTCCACCTATTTTTAGTTACTCCAACTTTAGTCACTCTAGTCAATTTAGTCACTTTAGTTCACTTAGACCCCATTTCTTATATTGCAACAATTACTTTATTCAAGATAGCATGTCCGACAATTCACTCATAGAAAAATACGAAGGCATAAAAATTCGCTTCGACGAGGTCAGCCAACAAATTTCCGATCCGGATATCATGAAAGACATGAAACGGTATGTGAAACTCAACCAGGAATACAAGCAACTGGATGCCCTGGTTCAATCCTTTACCAGGTACAAAAATTATCTGCAGAACATTGCCGATGCAAAGGAGATTCTGGAAAACGAAACTGACGAAGATTTGCGCGAAATGGCCAGGGAGGAACTCGAAGAGGGCTCCCAGAAGGTGATGGCCTTTGAGGATGAGATCAAAATGCTGCTTATTCCTGCCGATCCGGAAGACAGCAAAAATGCCATCCTCGAAATAAGGGGCGGTACAGGAGGCGATGAGGCCGCTATTTTTGCCGGAGACCTGTTCCGGATGTACTCCAAATTTTGTGACCGGATGGGCTGGAAACTGGAAGTGACCAACACCTCTGAAGGAACCTCCGGCGGATACAAGGAGTTGGTTGCCAAGGTTACAGGAAAGGATGTTTACGGAATTCTGAAATATGAATCTGGTGTGCATCGGGTCCAGCGGGTTCCCCAGACGGAAACACAGGGACGCATTCACACTTCTGCCTCCACGGTAGCCGTATTGCCGGAAGCCGAAGAATTCGACATCGATCTGAGGGAGACGGATATCAGAAAGGATACCTACTGCTCCTCCGGTCCCGGGGGACAGAGTGTCAACACCACCTATTCTGCCATCCGGCTGACCCATATCCCTACCGGGATTGTCGTTACCTGCCAGGATGAGAAATCACAGATTAAGAATCTGGCCAAAGCCATGTCGGAACTCCGGACCCGTATTTACAACATGGAACACCAGAAATACCTGGATGAGATTGCTTCCAAGCGAAAAACCATGGTTTCAACCGGCGACAGATCGGCAAAAATCAGGACTTACAATTATCCTCAGGGTCGCATGACGGACCACCGGATCGGATTGACACTTTACAACCTTCCTGCCATCATGGATGGAGATATCGGTGAAATCATCGACAAACTCCGTTATGAGGAAAATGTGGAAAGGCTGAAGGAGACGGAGTTATGAGAAATAAGTTATGAGATATGAGATATAAGACAATTGAATGGGGGAGGGTAGAATTGTAGAATCACCTAATTTTTAGCTGAAGTTGTTATGAACAGATTAGAACTTTTCGAACAGATTAAAAAGAAGCAGTCCTTCCTGTGCGTTGGACTCGATTCGGATATTCAGAAGATTCCTGCATTTTTGCTGGATACTTCCGATCCTATCTTTTACTTTAACCAGAAAATCATTGACGCAACGGCTCCCTATACCATTGCCTATAAACCCAATCTGGCATTCTACGAATCAAATGGTCTGGATGGATGGAACAGCCTTGAAAAAACCGTTCATTATATCCGCGAGAAATATCCCGAAATTTTTGTGATTGCGGATGCAAAAAGAGGCGATATCGGAAATACTTCGGCGTTGTATGCCCGTACATTTTTTGAAACCTACCATTTTGATGCGGTTACCATTGCTCCCTACATGGGCGAAGACTCGGTCACTCCGTTTCTGGGCTATCCAGACAAATGGGTCATTCTTCTTGCGCTGACTTCCAACAAGGGAGCTTTCGATTTTCAATTTATGGAAGACCAACAGGGGGAGAAACTCTTTCAGAAGGTACTTCGTTCTTCGCAACATTGGGCCTCGGAAGAAAGCATGATGTATGTGGTAGGTGCCACCAAAGCAGTAGAATTGGAGGGTATTAGGAATATTGTCCCAAATCACTTTCTGTTGGTTCCAGGAGTGGGTGCACAAGGAGGAAGTCTGAGTGAGGTAGCCAAATATGGAATGAACGATCAATGCGGGCTAATAGTCAACTCTTCAAGGGCCATTTTGTATGCTTCTGGCGGACAGGATTTTGCCGAAAAGGCTGGAGAAGCCGCCCTTGAGGTGCAATTTGAGATGAAAAATTTGCTTGTTGAAGCCGGATTGATCCGATAAAATATATTTTGAATCTGCACTCTTTTTCAGATGCTTACAAATTATGTGCACTCTACATTTTAACAATTGGCTTCAAAATGAAAACGTTACAAAACGTTAAAAAGTGTTTATAGACCTGTTTTCTGCGGAGAATGATTAATTTTGTATAGATTTAGTAATTAAAATTGAAGGCATGGTTGGTAAAATGTTGACTTTGGTTCTGGGGTGTTTGCTTCTTTTGGGAGGCAGCGCTTTTGGAACAAACCCACAACAGAAAAAATTAAAATCCAAGACTTATCCCTATCTGGTGTACCTGCCAAACGGTTACCAGGAATCGATCGGAAAGGAATGGCCCTTAATTATTTACCTTCATGGGAGTTCCTGTAAGGGAAGCAACCTGGAGCGGGTAAAAAAATATGGTCCTCCCTATTACCTGGATCGTGGGATGTCTGTAGATGCCATTGTCATTTCACCCCAGTGTCCATCCAATCGCAATTGGGTGTATGGCGACTGGTTCGAATCATTTTATGCGGAAATTCTAGCCAAATATCACGTTGATGCCTCCAGGGTTTACCTGACGGGAATGAGCTTGGGTGGTTTTGGAACCTGGAGCCTCGCATCCCGTTATCCTCAGTTGTTTGCGGCCATTATGCCTTTGTGCGGAGGTGGCAGACCTGATATGGTAGAAACGATCAAGGATGTACCAACTTGGGTATTTCACGGCGAAAAAGATAGAAAGGTTCACCTGAACAGATCCGAAGAGATGGTGGAAGCCATGCAGGAGATGGGTTCAAGGCCAAAATTCTCAGTATTGAAAGGGGAGGGGCACGATATTCACCACGTCTATTCCGAACAAAATGTTTATGAATGGCTGTTGGCTCAGCACAAGAGCGTAGTCGAAAAATTGGTAAGCATGAATTTTTGGTCACCCAAAACGGATTCGGTGATTTCACAGAAAAGGGAAGAATTGATCAAAGAGGTGAGACAATCCAGTTTAGGCGGGAAGTTTATTCTTAAAAGTCAGACTCAAACTGAAACTGCCAAGTCCTTTCTATTCAATTTTTTCAAGGCCAAACCCTTCGAGCAATCTTCTTTAAAATAATTGACTAAAGTGACTAAAGTGAGCTAAAGTGCCTAAAGTACTTTAGCTTTTTTTTTAATAACTTTAGTCACTTTAGTAAATTTAGTCAATTTAGTCAATCTAGTCAATTTAGTCACTTTTCCATGTCAAAAACCTACAATTGGGGCATTCTGGCTCCCGGAAACATCGCCGGAAAATTTGTTTCAGAACTGAAGGAGGTGGAGAATGCCGTCGTTTTGGCTGTTGGTTCGAGGGATATAAAGCGGTCCGTTGATTTTGCTGCAATCCACGGCATTGAGCGATCCTATGGTTCCTATGAAGAACTTGTTGCAGATCCGGATTTGGATATCATTTACGTTGCATCGCCCCATACCTTTCATGCCGAACATACCATCCTATGTTTGAACCACAAAAAGGCTGTACTATGCGAAAAAGCCTTTGGGATGAATGCTGAAGAGGTTAAAATGATGATTCAATCGGCCAGGGAGAATCAGACTTTCTTGATGGAGGCTTTCTTTACTCCACATCAGCCATCTTATCAGGAAGCCCGCAAGATTCTGGATTCCGGAATACTTGGGGAAATAAAACACATACAGGGGTGGTTTGGTTTCAACAGGTCTCCCTACAACCCAAACAGCCGGCTGATCAATCCGGAACTGGGTGGCAGTGCGCTCCTTGACATTGGTTTGTACCTTATGTTTGACGTACTTTATTTTCTGGGTCAGCCTTCAAGAATGGAGGCATTTGCAGATTTGACTCCTCAGAAAATTGACCTGTCAGTATCCGTAGCGATGGAATTTGAGGGTGGAAAAAGCGCCCATATTTTTGCCTCCATACTTTCTGATGCCGGTGTCGGAACAGATCTTCTCTGCGAAAAGGGAGTCTTGCGGCTTAGAAGAATCAATGCGATCGAACAAACCCTGGAAATTCTCCTCCCCGGAGAAGCAATACGAATCGTTGAATTTGAAAAATCTTCCTGTGGTTTGAAACTCGAAGCCATCGAAGTCATGAAATGCCTTGAAAATAATCAGTTGGAAAGCACCGTCATGAGTCTCCACAACTCCCTTCAATTGATAGAAAATCTCGATCAAGTCAGACAAAAAACGGGCATTAATTGTTAATTTTTAGTTAGAAACATACGCATTTTCAGACATTTAATAATTTGTCAACAAATTATTCCGGACAATCTGAAAAATGTAATGGGTATAGATTAAAATTTGTAAAAAATATCCTTACATTTACGCTGTAATTAACATCTATTAACTAATTATTTAACGTCACATGTCTAAGAAAATCATTAGAATTTTTCTGATGTGCCTTTTTGTGCTGTTTGCTAACAGCTTGATGGCGCAAAATTCAATTACCGGAACGGTAACTGATGATTCCGGGTCTCCACTACCCGGTGCTAGTGTTGTAGTTAAAGGTACAACAAAAGGCGTCATTACAGACGCCAACGGAAAGTTTAGTCTTTCGGTTCCTGCAAATGCCAAGATAGTCATCTCCTTCGTTGGGATGAATAACTCTGAAGTTGCAGTCGGAACCAACAAAACTTTTAAAATTAAACTGGCAACCTCTACCGTTGGTGTAGAAGAGGTTGTGGTAACGGCTTTGGGAATTTCGCGTGAGAAAAAATCGCTCGGTTATTCTGTTGCTGAAGTTAAAGGTTCTGAAATGCAGAAGGTTGCTTCAACCAATGCATTGAGCTCTCTGGCCGGTAAGGTTTCAGGTGTGCAGTTCAGTAGTACAGGTGCTGCCGGATCCAGCGTAAGCGTTATTATCCGTGGTGCTTCTTCACTTACAAGTGATAACCAGCCTCTTTACGTTGTAGATGGTATTCCTTTGAACAACACCCTGAACAACATGTCCAACCTTGGAAATGGAAACTCTGTCGACTACGGTAGTGCCATTGGCGACGTTAACGGGGATGACATTGAATCTGTATCGGTTCTTAAGGGACCTAGTGCTGCCGCGCTTTATGGATCGCGCGCAGGTAATGGTGTAATCCTGATTACAACAAAATCAGGTAAAGGTGGTAAAAAAGGATTGGGTGTAACAATCAATTCCAATACCGTTATCGATAATCCATACAAATATCTGGATTATCTGAACAATGGCTGGGGTTATGGACCTCGTCCCTATACCCAGGATATCCGTCCAAACAACGGTAAGGCTTATGCTGATGTAGATCCGACCCAATCGGCCTGGAACGGTCAGCAACTTGATAAAGGTACCCTTGGTTTCCAATGGCCTTATACCACGGATGCAGCAGGTAACCTGGTTGCCACACCACTTGTTAATCACCCCAACAATGTCAAGAACTTCTTTCAGACAGGTTTCACAACCACCAACAACATTGAAGTTGCCGATGCTTCGGACAGGGTCAACTACCGTTTTTCTTTCAATGACATGGAGAATGCCGGATTGATTCCCAATTCTGACCTTCACAGAAAAACGATTTCATTGAATTCAACCTTTAAATTGAACGATAAAGTATCTATCAGTTCAGTGATCAACTATGCCCATTCCAACGCTGGTAATCGTCCAGCCATTGGCAATGGTACCAACCCCATGCAGGCCATCTATGAAATCAACAACGAAATTGACGGAAGTCTGTTGAAAGATTACTGGAAACCAGGTCAAAAGGGCATCATGCAGAACAGCCCTTACAGATATGGCAGTCCGTCCAGTTATGTCAATAACCCTTACTTCGTAGCCAATGAAGTCAACAACAGCTTCAGACGTGACCGCGTTTATGGAGACCTTCGTTTGGATGTACAGATCCTGAAAGATCTTAGTTTCTTTGCCCGTTATTCCTTGGATACATACAATGAAACCAGAGAGGCCAAGATTGCAAAAAGTTATACTTCTGAAAAGAACGGTTTTTATGGAATTCAGAATCTGAACAGGCTGGAGAACAACACCGATTTCCTCTTCACCTATACCAAAAAAATCTCTGATTTTAATGTAACGGCTTCTGCTGGTGGAAACTCCAGGTATTATTTCTCTGGTGATAACTCCATGCAGACCAAGAATGGTGGTACTGGTTTAGTTGTACCGGGTATCTATTCAATTACCAATACCCTTCAAACCAACCTTCAGGTTTCATCCGGTTCATCCAAGAAACAGGTTTATTCATTGTATGCTTTGGCTTCTCTGGGGTACAAAGATTTTGCCTATTTGGATCTTACTGCCAGAAATGACTGGTCCAGTACGTTGCCAGTAAGTAACCGGTCCTATTTCTATCCATCGGCTTCCTTGAGTTTGCTTGTCAACAAAATGTTGGACCTTGGTCCTAACGTCTCCTTGTTCAAAGTTAGGGGTGGTATTGCACAGGTTGGTAATGATACCAATCCTTATTCATTGCTTGCAGGATTGAGCCCTGGTGCCTGGAATGGTCAGACCACTTTCTCCGTACCCGGAAACCTGCTCAACCCAACTTTGAAACCAGAAATCAAGACCTCAAAGGAGATCGGTGCAAACATTGATCTTTTCAACAGCCGTGTTAAATTTGAAGGTACCTATTACAACTCTGACAACAGGAACCAGATTTTGAACAATACGCTTTCTCCATCTTCAGCTTACGGAACTCAGAAATTCAACGCCGGTCTGGTAAACAGCAAGGGTGTTGAACTTTCCATCGGTGGTACACCGATCAAAACCAAGAATCTGACCTGGGATGTTAACCTGATTTACTCCAAGAACACGACCATTCTTAAAGAACTTGCTCCCGGTGTATCTCACATCATTCTGTGGACCAATGCAAAAGGTGGAGCTGAGACTTGGGTAGGTGAAAAAATTGGTAACATCGTGGATGCTGAAATGCAGCGTGTAACAGACAAATCATCTCCTTATTACGGATGGCCGCTTCTCGATTCAGACGGATATGAACAGATCACAGGTGTAAATGAAGTAAACAACAAGCGGAATTCTCCGATCATTGGTAACTTCAACCCTGATTTCATGATGGGTTTGCAGACCTCTGTTACCTACAAAAAATGGACAGTTAGTGCCAGTTTTGATTACAGAAAAGGTGGACAGTTTGTTTCCCAGACCCTTCGTTACAACGAATCTGACCTCCATGGATCACGTATCCTGAGTACCTTTATTCATCCTCCAAAAGGCGTGGATGTACCAACCTGGTTGAAAGCACATGCAAGTCTGTTTGGACCTAACGGAACAGCCTTCCCGGTTGTCGGTGGACCTTCTGCAGACTATGGTGGTATGCCTTACACGGATGGTGGTATTACCCTGAATGATGGTGTATTCATGCCAGGCGTTAGCGGTAGTTACGATGCCAACGGAAAATTCACTGCGGGAGATGAATTCTTGTCTTCACCAACAGACTATTATGGTGACTATTATGGATGGGGTCTGACCAAGACTGCTACATTCGATGCAGATTTCATCAAACTGAGGGACATTTCAGTTACTTACCAGCTTCCAAGTTTGAAATCAATTGGTATTCAAAGAGCTTCTGTCTCTATTTATAGCAGCAACATCATTCTTTGGACCAAAGCAAAAATTGGTATCGATCCTGAATCTGCTTTTAACAACAGCCTTGGAAGTGCCAATGTTGGATTAAGCCAGTTTGCTCAGGGTATTGAGCGTGATAACGTAAGCCCGTGGACAATCCCAGTTGGATTCAAACTGAGTGTTAGTTTCTAATATTGAAATAAAAAAATTAGTGAATTTATGAAAACACAGTATAAATTAATTCTGATTGCAATATTGGGAGTCTTTGTTTTTTCCTGCAAAGACCTTACCCAAATAAATGTCGATCCTAACACGATCAGCCAGGTTACAGTCGATCCGAACTTTCTGATGACGGCAGTAATCCCTGAGGTAGTTAAGCCATATCAAGATGATAATTACAACGGCGATTGTGCCGGTATAATGTCCTACATTCAGAAGAGCGGATGGGGTGGTACTTTGACCTACTTCAACTGGACAGACCCTCGATCATGGGGTGGCAACTATGGAACCTTGCGCGACATTTACCTGATGCGCGACCGTGCCAAAGCCACAGGATCAGATTTCCATCTTGGAGTTGCCCTGATTATGAAAAGCTTCGAGTTTGGCTTGATTACAAGTTTGTGGGGAGATGCTCCTTACAGCCAGGCCGGATTGGGTGCTGAAAATACCAAACCAAAATTTGATACGCAGCAGGACATCTTTACAGGAATCATTGCAGATCTTAAGGCTGCCAATACCTTGCTCTCCAAACCTGCAGCAAGCTATACGAATATCAATCCGGTAGCGGATCCGATCTATGCCGGAAACCCTGCCAAATGGCAGAAACTGGCAAACTCGCTGCTGCTTCGCTTCTACATGAGGCTTTCTACCAAATCACCGGCAGTTGCGAAGGCTGGTATTGAAGAGATCATTGGCAATCCAACTACTTATCCAATCTTTACTTCCAACGCTGATGAGGCCAAACTGGCTTATCCCGGACTTTCCTCCAGTGATTCATGGGCCTCTGCAACCGCATGGGATTCCAATGTGGCTCAGGGAAACTACACCAGGATTCAGCTTTGCGCAGGTTTTAGGGATATGTTGGTCGGCTATAACGACCCACGTCTTCCAATCTGGTTCAAACCAGTAGCTGTGCAGATCTCAGTTACGGATCAATATGCTGCCCAGGGTGGTGATGTCACCATCGGTACCAGACGTTACATTACCAATGCACAAATGGCTGCGAAAGGATATGTCATTTACAACCCAACTACCTGGGTTGCTGCGACACCTTCGGCAACTACTTTGAAAACGTTGATCGATACTGCAAAATATGTTGGTATTCCATTGGCCATCAGCAAGACTGAGCCATTTACCTACAACCTTAATCCAAGTCCGCTGCAGGGTGGTGCCAACCAGCACGTATCTGCCTTGACAGATATATTTGGTCTGAAATCCAGTCCGCTTCTGCCTGCAAAAATGATTACCTATCCTGAAATTTGTTTCATCCTGGCAGAAGCCGCTCAGAGAGGTTATAGCGTAGGTTCCCAGCAAACCTGGTATACCAATGGTATCCAGGCTTCTCTTAGCTATTGGGGTGTCAGTTCTTCTTATACCTCCTATATCGCTAAACCAGGTGTTGCTTATGATGGTACCCTGAAGCAGGTAATGACACAGAAATACATTGCCAACTTCCTGAATGCTCAAGAGACTTGGTTCGATTGGCGCAAGACCGGCTTCCCCACTATCACGATCGGAAATTCAGGTTACAAAAACACCCTGCCACTTCGTTTCAAATATGATCCAACCGAGTTGAACATCAATGGTGACAATGCTGCTGCGGCCGTTGCCAAATTGGTTCCAACTGCCAACGCCGGTCAAACAGGAAATGATGATTCCTGGTCCTTGATGTGGTTGCTGCAATAACATTTAGATCATTGAAAAATAGGAAAGAGGCTGCACCTGGTGTGGCCTCTTTTTTTTAGAAAATTACTTTCACAGACTCAATTGTAAGTACTTCAATTTCCATCCGTTTAAAACAGATTGAAAAAATAGTGCAACAATTGTATCAAATTTTTTAGATGAACAGAATTGACGGGTAATAGCTTAATTTAGCACTGTAAAAAATAAATAATGGATCTTTCAGAACGTGATTTCTCTGCTGAATTTGTTTTTCAGGCTTCCAGGAGCAGCGGGCCAGGTGGCCAAAATGTAAACAAGGTTAGTTCCAAAATTGAACTTCGGTTTCATGTGAAAAATTCTCAGCTTCTGAGTGAGGAGGAAAAACAACTGCTTTTTGATAAGCTCGGGAACAAAATAAATAAGGAGGACGAACTGGTACTGGTAGCTCAAACAGACCGTTCGCAACTGAAGAACAAGGAAAAAGCAATTGAGAAATTTTATACCCTGCTTACCAGGAGTTTGACCCCGAATAAAAAACGTTACAGGACGAGACCAACCAAGGCATCCGTCGAAAAAAGGCTTGAATCCAAACGTGTGCTATCATCCATAAAAGCCAACAGAAAAGGGCCGGAATTGTAATAATTTTACTACTTTCAGCATCTTATTTCCAAACTATCTGAGCCCGAAATCCAGTATAAAATTGAAGGACCATCCGTAATTGCTGAAGGCAAATCAACAATTTTTGGAAGATCGGCAGATGAAATTATTATGTTTTATGAATCACTTTTGCCGGTCGCTCTTTTTCCTGTTGTTCCTCTCATCGGCTGCATTTGCACAGTCTTCCATCAATGCCGTCAAAGTCTCCAAGGCTCCTATCATCGATGGAAGACTGAATGACGAAGCCTGGACTTCAGCAGTCAAAATTGATCAACTGGTACAGCGGGAACCTAATTCCGGACAACCGGTTTCGGAGCAAACTATTTTTTTAGTCTGCTACGATGCCAATTTCCTGTACATCGGGGTGAAATGTTTTGACGACCCGTCAAAGATAACGGCCAAGGAGATGGCCCGGGATGTAAGCCTGAGTAATGACGACAGGGTGCAGGTCATCCTGGATACCTATCTCGATCACCGCAATGGCTATTGGTTTCAGATTGGTCCCCGCGGATCGATAGGGGATGCCACCATCAGCGAGAATGGGGCTGTGTTTAACAAGCAATGGGACGGTTTGTGGGAAGGGAAAGCCCGGATTGTAGCTGATGGCTGGGAGGCCGAAATGGCCATCCCATTTAAAACCATGGGATTCGATAAATACAACCCCAATTGGGGAATCAAATTCATACGTCACATCAAGCGAAAACTCGAAATGTCCTACTGGCCTTCCGCCAATATCAATAGCTACAAGTTTCAGGTTTCTGACGCCGGACTCCTCGTCGGATTGAAAAACATTACCCAGGGCATCGGTCTGGATATATCACCCTATGTAGTCGGCGGGATGGATACCAAAAAGGATGTTTCCAACAAGTATCCTGCCAAAGGCGGATTTGATCTTTTTTACCAGATTACACCAAGTTTGAAATCGTCCCTGACTGTCCATACCGATTTTGCCGAAACCGAGGTCGACGACAGACAGATCAACCTCACCCGCTTCGATTTGCTCTTTCCTGAAAAACGGGATTTCTTTCTGGATGGTGCCAGTCTCTTTTCCTTCGGAATTCAGGGAGAGGATGCCAATACCTATGGCAAAAACATCATCCCATTTTTTTCCCGCAGAATGGGCCTCGACAACAGCGGATTACCCATTCAGATAAACTATGCTGCCAAGCTGACAGGCATGATCAACCACTGGAACATTGGCGTGATGCAGGTCAATGACCAGCATACCAACGGAAATACCAACTTTTCGGTGGCGAGAATATCAAGAAGCTTCGGTCAGGAATCCTCCATCGGAGCCATAGGGACATTTGGCAATGCAGTGTCTTCGCCGCAAAATTATCTGGGAGGTCTTGATCTAAAGCTGGCCACCTCGAAATTTCACGGCAACAAAAACCTCTCCTTGATCTTGTTTGGTTTGAAGTCGCATACTTCAGGTTTGACTGACAACGACCTTTCGTGGGGAGGGAATATCTCCTATCCCAATGATTTTCTCTCTTTCAGTTTGGGCCATTACGAGATAGGGAAAAATTTTGTGGCAGGAATGGGTTTTGTACCACGAACCGAAATCAAGGATACCTACGGCAATATCCAGATTGGTCCGAGACCCAAAAAAGGAGCCATCCTTCAGGTGCTTACCGGGATGGGATTTAACCACATTGTCAATTTTTCCAATATTCTGGAATCACGACAGGTTAGTTTTACACCGATCAGACTGCGCTTTAAATCCGGGGAGGAGCTTTCCTATTCCTTGGCAAAGAGTTACGAATACCTCGACAAACAGTTTAATATTTTTTCCACCTACATCATTCCTGTAGGAAATTATGACTATTACCGTCATACCGTTAGCCTGATTACCGCAGGTAGCCGTAATTTCGCCGGAGATGCTGCCTATACTTTTGGAGATTTTTACAACGGATCACGCAAAGACATGAACGTAGGGGTTAATTACAAAATTGCCGTACCTTTCTTCGTTGGAGTTAGGTACAAGCAGAACGATGTCATTCTTCCAGTTGGAAATTTTACGGCGCGTATTTATGCCCTTAACGCCAATGTACTGTTTAGTCCGGATATTACACTCTACAACTATATACAATATGACAACAGTTCCAAAGTGATTGGCATTCAGGCCAGGTTTCAGTGGATCTTCAAACCGGGCAATGTCATTATTGTCGCCTGGACCACGAAACTCTCCCAACCGCTGGAGCGGTATGTGATGGATGAAAGCGCTTTGCGATTTAAACTGAAGTACAATATCAGATTTTAAAGATATAAGATATGAGATATGAGATATGAGTTATGAGATATGAGATTATTTTACTTGCGTTAGCGTACTTCCTTTCGTCTCAATATTTGAAATTTGCATAATTGGCCATATCTCTCTTGCAGAAAACGGTATCTACAAATTCCCTTTTCTTCCTGTTACGGGCAAGCTCAAAGTATATGAGTGTTTTTTTATCTGCATAAACTCTTGTTCTGATTTTAGATTTCACATTTCCACCGATCCACCGGAAGGCTATTTCTTGTTTGATTCCATAATTTTCGATTACATATGGATACAGGTATGGACCATCCACCTCATTCGATTTCCAGGAAACATAGAGCGTGTCACAAACAGGTATTTTGCTTTTCCTCTCAATGGTGATCGTAAAATCAGTCAGTTTCTGCAACTGTAAATTTAAAAATCTTCCATCTCTGTTCAGATCCGACAGGCCGAGAAGTTGGGTTGTGGATGCATAATCGGAATCACCTACGCAATAAAAATGATATAAGCTGGCGTTTTTTACCCTTTGCAGGACATAAGTGAAGCATCCGAAACTGTCTGTCGTAAATTGTCCGGCATCGACTGCTATTTGGTTCCTCTCATCCTTGATCATTGCCTGAATTATTACTTTTCTTCGGGGAAGGATCACCCTGGTATTTTCGTCCAGCACCTTTCCCTTCAGTTCCAGCGTTCCTACCGTATCATCACAACTGCAAATGAGTAGGACGGCAATGAATAATATGAAAAAAAGATATTTCAATTCATGAATGATCTTTTAAAAAATAAAGTTCAATAGCAGATAAAGACAAATAACCTATTTTAAGACGCTTGTTCTGCTGCATTTTCCACCATTCACAAAGCTTTTTAATTTAACAGTCCCCGAAACTTTAACCGGTTTGCTGTATTTTTCGCTTTGCGCAATTGGTTCTGAGCCATCTGTGGTGTACCTGATTTCCAGTCCGGGAAATTCGACATTTGCATACAGTATGCCATCTTTGATCACTGCTCCTGGCAGCGGCACCCTGAAATTGTAACCACCATTCATCGTGGCAAGTCTGGGAAGTTCTTTGGATCCCAAGATATTGGCGAGCCTGTTCCAATCGGAGGTAAGTTGCTTTTCCCTGGCTTCCCGGTTTTCGATGGTTTCCCATTTCCGCTCTGGAGACCAGGCCGTTTCAGAGAAGGCAATCAATCTGGGCAGGTAGTAATATTCAAGCATATCCGGTCCTTTGATGGTTTCGCTCCAGATTTGTGCCTGTACACCTAAAATATTTTTACGGGCTTCAGGTTTCAACCTGACCCTTGTGGCATATTCCTTTTCTGTATCAACCGATCTGCCCATGGCAGTTTTGGTGGTTGTCTTAAAAAGGTCAAATGGAGCGAAAGCATAAAATTGTTTGGTCTCGAGAAATCCAGCCCAATAATTCCCAGGTTCCATCGGATCCTTGTCATATGGAAAATCAAGGTACAAGTTGGATATGTCGCACATCACCACTTTGTAACCGGCATTGGCAAGTTTATAACCCAGGTCTTCGGACCCGTCGAGATTGTTCCAGAGGTAGGGGAGAAGTCCCTTGCCGACAAATTCGAAGTTGGGAGTTGGTTTTCCTTTGGCATCAGAAATCAGTGCGGCCTCTTCCCAGCCACCAATGTCCTTTACTCCGTTATTTTTTAAAATCTCTGAGATTCTCCTAAAACAATATGCCTGTAAACTTTTATCGTCTGGCTTAATCTCAGGATGCTCAATTAGCAATTTTTTTACCAGCGGGGAACCATTCCAGCAACCGGCTGCAACTTCGTCGCCACCCGTGTGAAAGATCTCCAAGGGCAATCCTGCTCTTTCATAGAGTTGTTTGATTCCTTTGACTGCCGTATCATAAAAGTGATAGGCAGACTCACGCCCAACGCAAATGACATTGTCGTGATAGCCTTGGGCCGAAATGTATTTGGAGGTATCGTCGGGATCAATCAATCTGAACTCTTCCGCTTCTGCCTGTTTTCCCTCTTTCATCAACCGCTGGTACCTGAACTCCATCGATTTGATGGCCGATCTGACATGTGCCGGGAAATTGATGACAGGGATAACGTTGATGTGACGTTCCTTGGCATATTTCAACATTTCAACAAACTCCCCGGAAGTAAAATAGCCACTGCCATAAGTTCCTTTTGTGTCGGCAAATGGCCCGCTCCCATAGGATGGATGCAGGCTAGGATCACCCAGATTTCCGTGTTGCCGGCGGCTGCCTATCTCAGTCAATTCCGGCAATCCGGGAATTTCAACCCGCCATCCCTCGTCCTCCATAAAATAGAACAGGAAATGATTGAGCTTGTACAAGGCCATTACATCCAGCATTTTCAGAATGGTTGCCTTGGTTTGAAAATTTCGTGACATGTCAAATTGCAATCCCCGATAGGAGAACCGGGGCTCATCTTTCATTTGAAGCGAATTCACCAAAAGAACTGGTTGATTGGCATTTAGTCTTCCCAGTGGCAGCAATGCAACAAAACTCTGAATGGCATAAAATACACCAGATGCGTCATATCCAAACAGGGACACGCCTTTTTGCCTGTCAACAGATAAAATATAAGACTCCGGTTTGGAAAGCAATTGATGCGTTGTTTTCAGTGAAAAAGCTGGGAGATGAGTGGGTTGACCCACTTTTGGGATAAAATCAAGCCCTGTTATTTCTTTCAATTTTCTCGCCAGATAATTGGCTTCCTGTTCCAATCCAGTTTCATAAAAGATCGTCCAAGTTTTATCAACAGATACTTTTTCCGTTCCCTTTTTGATAAATAGAGGTGAGGGAACCAGCAGTTGTTGCTTATTTTCTGGTAATTGGTTTAGCAAGCTGTATGCTGCATATCTGCTTTCGGGTGTTGGTACGAGGGCTTCATCTTCTGTTGCGCGTTTGCTTTGTTCGGGTTTGTCAAAATCACCAATCGTCTGTTTCCCGACGGGTACCACGGCAATTTCCTTGTTGTTGTTATCATAGAAAACGAAATAAATTCCAAGAGCAGCATCTGTCTTTTTAATCATAAAGCCCGTACCGCAATAGTTAATTTTAATGGAATCTCCAGGTAACAAACGAAAATCTTTGGATGGCACCATTTTGAACCAGTCTCCATTAATATGCACAATTTTGGCTTTTCTGACCGAATCTTCTACGATGGGAGTTGGAGGCATCTGGGAAAAAAACATGGCCCAACCCTTGTTCTCAAACGTCATTTCACTGTGATTGTAAATGGTGAATGCTGCCAGTGCCTGCTGTTTTCCCTGATACATATTGGTCACCACTTCCCATTTAACTTCTAGTTCAGAAGAGCCCGGAATAGCTTTTGATTTCCTTTCTGAACAACTGATTAGCTGGATTGCCGCACAAAAATAGAGGACAAAACTGAATAATTTAATCATTTTAATTTTGTTAAATAGTTATAGTTGAATAGTTTAAATTCCAAAAATTTCAAATCTGTCAAATTTCGGCCAAAATATGTTTAAAAACGGCCGGATGATTAACTTTAGGGTACGATATCCATCCGGTAATACCGGGAAAGACAGAATATAAAATAATAATTGATCGGTACTTTCCGCCCATGTGGAGAAAAGAATTTTTTTAGCCGCCAATCCCTAATTTATTTTTCTCTCTAAAATTAACGAATCCTTATTAAAAACTACGAAAGATGACTGAAACAAAAAGATTGATCTCACTGGATGTTTTGCGCGGGTTCACAGTAGCCGCCATGATTTTGGTGAACTATCCAGGGAGTGAGCAATTTTCCTATGCTCCACTCAATCACACCAAATGGAACGGCCTGTCACCAACTGATTTAATTGCTCCTATTTTTCTATTTGTGGTAGGCGTATCCATTGCACTGGCCTATACAAAAAGGTTGGCAATGGGTTTACGCAAAGCAGATATGTACAAGAAGATCGTAGGACGATCGATCAAGATTTACCTGGTCGGGATTTTTCTAAATCTGCTGCCTGATTTTAACTTTGCCGATCTGCGTTATACAGGTACCCTGCCAAGAATTGCGCTGGTTTTCCTGTTTTGTGCCATTCTATTCCTCAATTCAACCTGGAAACAGCAGGTCTGGACTGCAATTGGAATTTTGGTGGGCTATTGGCTGGTCATGCTTTTTGTACCATTGCCAGGATACGGGAAACCCATGCTGGAACCTGGAATTAATGTAGCAGCCTGGCTGGATACCAAATTTCTTCCGGGCACGATGTGGCAGAAGACCTGGGATCCGGAGGGAATACTGAGTACTTTCCCCTCCTTCGTGACCGGTATCACCGGTATGCTGGCGGGGCGTTTGCTCTTGGGTAATCTCGAAAAGAAAGACAAGGCTATCTGGCTTCTTTCGGGTGGATTCGTTGCCATTTTGGCTGGATATTTGTGGAACCTGCATTTCCCATGTAACGAGAATATATGGAGCAGTTCGTTCGTGCTGATCACCTCGGGTGCAGCCGCCCTTTTTCTTGGAACCTTCTATTACCTGATTGACATTCTTGGACGGACCAGGTTCACGGAAGGTGGACTCATCTTTGGCGCCAATGCCATCGCGGTCTATTTTCTTGCAGATATTTGGGCGCTCTTTTTCTACGAGTTGAAAATGGGCGGAGCTAGCTTGAATGATCATTTTGTGACGCAACTATCCGGTGTAGCAGTAACTCCCCAGTTCTGGAGCATGATTTATGCCATGCTTTTCGTTCTTGTCAACTTCGTTCCTGCACTCATTTTATACAGAAAAAAGATTTTCATCAAGCTTTAATACCAATTGATAAAAGTCAGGAGAGCACAAAATTATTCGGTCCCTTTCAAAATTATTTTAGATCAAATCTTAGAAATCGGTTCTATTTTTAGTTAAATTTAAGAGCTTAATAAACCTTTGTGAAAATCGATATCTACACGTTTGCCATTGTACTTGGAATTGTCTATTCCATTCAGTTTGTTATATTCTTCATTGAATACAACAATCACAGGAGTTACAAGGGCCCGGGGTGGTGGTTGATTTGGAGCGCTGCCGCAGTAGTGGGATTTCTGTTCATGGTGGCTCGACAAATACCCTCCTTTGAGCACATTGCCATTCTGGGACAAAATGTGATGCTTCTTCTTGCAATCAGTTTTGTTTACATCGGCATTGTGAAATTTCTGGATAAACCACTGAAATTTAAATTGGTAAGCGTCGTATATTTTCTATTTTTATTACCCTTTTGCTATTACGATTTTTTTGAAGATAACATTCATATCCGCACCATTTTAATTTGGGCCACTGTTTTTGTCATTTCAACCGTTTATGGATACGATCTCTATAAACGCAGGCCAAAATCACTGGATATTGCCTTGAATATCTGTATATTGGTGTTTTTTGGCCATGCGCTTTTTGCCATTTTCAAGGTACTGTTGCTGCTCACAGGAAGCGAAATAAATCATGTTTTTTCGCCTGAATTTTTCAATTACTCTACGTACGTTGAAATATTGTTTGTAACCATTTTCTGGACCTATGCGTTGATTATGATGATCAATCACCGGTTATCGGAAGACATTGGAAGGGTGAAGGATCATTTTGAGGCCATCTACAAAACATCGCCGGATGCCATCCTCATTACCGATATGGAGCAAGGGATCATTGAATCTGCCAATGAAAAATTCTATGAACTCACTGGCTACAGGAAGGAGGAGGTAATAGGAAAGTCTACCCTCGAACTTCATTTCTGGCCTAACCAAATGGGAAGAAACCAGTACATTCAATTGGTTGGCGAACAGGGTCGCTATTTTAATTTTGAATCAACCTTTTTGTGCAAAGGAGAGAAAGTTCTTTCCGGATTACTCTCCGGTAGTATCATCCATCTCAATGAAAAGCCTCATTTAATTAGCATTGTTCACGACATCACGGACAGAAAAGAAAGGGAGTTGGAAATTCTGAAACAAAATTCTCAATTACAAATACTTAACGCTGAAAAAGACAAGCTTTTTTCCATCATAGCACACGATTTGAAGAGCCCTTTCAGCTCATTTTTAGGTTTGACAGAAATTATGGCTGACGAGATACCAAATTTGCCTATCAGCGAGGTGATACAGTTGGCAGCAAGGATGCGGGATTCAGCCCGCAACCTTTATGGATTGCTTGAAAACCTTCTGCAATGGTCGCTGGTCAGGCAGGGACTGACCAAGTATAATCCTGTGCAGATCGTCTTATTGCCAGAAATCCAGGAGAGCCTTTTGACCTCTGTTGAAGCCTCAGAGAAAAAGAAGATCACCGTTGAAATTAAAGTACCCGAAGAACTGCTGGTATTTGCTGACCAAAATATGTTGCGGTCACTTTTCCGGAACCTTATCTCCAATGCAATCAAATTCACTCCTGACAATGGAACAGTCTGCATTGCTGCAAGTTATATTTCTAAAGATTGTTGCTTAATTTCTGTAAAGGACTCGGGTATTGGCATGAGTAAAAACTTGCAGCAACTTCTTTTTAAAATGGATGCCAACAATTCACGAAAAGGAACGAACGGGGAGATGAGTTGCGGATTGGGACTCCTGCTTTGCAAGGAATTTGTAAACATGCATCAAGGTGAGATCTGGACGGAAAGTGAGGAAGGAAAGGGGAGTACCTTCTACGTCAAACTGTCAGCCGTACCCTTCAATTCAGCCTCCGGCACTCATTGACCCTAGAAAATTTTCAAAGATCTGTTCGCGCAATTCTTTTTCCCCAATGTTCAGGGCA
>CAINVV010000243.1 GCA_903854235.1 uncultured Bacteroidia bacterium
TCCTATGTCGATAAACTGGGGCATGTAGTCAACAACGAACGACTCGAATACCTCGGTGATGCCGTTCTGGGCACCATTGTTGCAGAATACCTGTACAATCGCTTCCCATTCAAGGACGAAGGTTTCCTTACGCAACTGAGATCCAGGGTAGTTAACAGGAGCTTCCTGACACAACTCACGTTTAAGATGGGCCTCAACAAGTACGTGATTTCAAATGCCAGTTCCGTCAGCGAATCCAGCCACCTCTACGGGGATCTGCTTGAAGCCTTCATTGGGGCCATCTATCTGGACTGTGGCTATGCAGTAGCCAAGGAGTTCGTGATTAAAAAAATCTTCAATCAGCACGTCGATCTGCAGGTGATGGAAATGGTCGACAACAACTTCAAGAGTCAACTCATCGAATGGGGACAGAAAATCAAACAGGAAGTGGAGTTCAAAACCGTTACCAATCCCGATTCTGGATCGGAGAAAATGCCCTTTGTCTCTGACGCTTGCGTCGACGGAAAAGTAATGGGACGCGGCGAAGGGTACTCGAAGAAAGAGGCCCAGCAAAATGCCGCCCGGCAGGCACTTGACAAAATAAGTCTTCAGGAATCGCCTGATAAGAGCTATTAGCAAAAGCTGTTAGCTATTAGCTGTTAGCTTACCCCCCCGCTGTTAAATATTGTTAAGGATCATCGCCTTAACGGATTATTAACTCTATATTTGTTTAATGAGCAAAAAGATGATCAACATACTCGCTACCTTGATGGCCATTGCCGTGGCTGCCATGGTATGGGTACAGGTGATTACCATCAACAAAACGGCGAAGCTTCAGGAGAGTAATTTTAACATCATTGTCAACAGGGCACTGACAGATGTCAATGATATGCTGGTTTTTCAGGAGACCAACCTATTCTATGAACTGGATACTCAAAACTACATTCCGGATGTTCCCGCCTCAGGGGGGCTCAACCTCTTCCCAAAAAGTGATCCCTCCGCTTCACTCGATCGGCTCAGTCGTTCGGGAGAACTCTCCGTCTCCTACAAACACAAAACAGTTAAAACCTCCAACGGGAAATTTGACATCAGACAAGAAAAGGCTACTTACAGCCTTCCCAGCATGCAAAGTCTGTACAACCGTCAAAGCGAAGAACAATCCAGGCAGTTACGATTCAAAAGTTTCATGCTTTTAAGGGGCGAAATGAAAGTGGTAGACAGGATCCCCCCTGGCTATCTGCAGCACGAACTAGACCTTGAACTGAAAGAAAAAGACATTCTCCTGCCCTACAAATTCTGTGTCAAGACGACCGCCAATGGCAAGACAAAGATGGCACTGGGCGACCCGGATTACAATCCTGCAGAAGGGACCAGGGAGTACCATACTCCCATTTTTTACGACGACAACTCCTCCAAACCCCATAACCTTTTCGTTTATTTCCCGGGCCAGCACGCGCAGCAAATCAAGGCAATTTCCAGTATTGTCCTCCCCTCTCTGATTCTTACCCTGATTATCATCGGAATTTTCGTGTTTACCCTACAGATCATCCTGCGCCAAAAGAAATTGTCGCAGATCAAGAACGACTTTATCAACAACATGACCCACGAGTTGAAAACACCGATTTCGACCATCTCGCTGGCCTCCCAGATGTTGAAGGACAATTCGCTGGTTCATTCTCCGTCGACCATTGACCACATATCCGGTGTCATTCTGGACGAAAGCAAGCGATTAAGCAGCCAGGTCGAAAAAGTGCTTCAAATGGCGGTCTTTAATGAAGGAAAACTGAAACTGAAATTTACGGAGATAGACCTAAACCAGATCATGGCACAGGCTGCCTCCAATTTTGAAATTCGCGTAATCACCTCCGGTGGAACGCTGGAAACTTCCCTTCTCGCAGAGAATCCAGTGATCAGCGGCGATGAGGTTCATATCACCAACGTTATTTTCAACTTGTTGGACAATGCTGAAAAATACAGCAAGGAAATTCCCAAAATTGAAATTTCGACGGAAAACAGAAACAACTGGGTAGTTGTTCAGATCAGGGATTATGGGATTGGAATCTCAAAAGAGAATCTCAACCAGATATTTGAACGTTTTTACCGCATACCTACCGGGAATGTTCACAACGTGAAAGGTTTCGGTTTGGGGCTCTCCTACGTAAAACGTATCGTGGAAGAGCATCATGGAAAGATAAAAGTGGAAAGTACAGTGGGGAAAGGGACCAAATTCAGGATCTATTTCCCTGTCACAAATAGTTAATTATTATGGAAAAGAAGATGAGAGTTATCTTGAGTGAAGATGATGAAAACCTGGGATCGTTGCTCAGAGAATATTTAATCGCCAAAGGCTACGACACGGATTTGTACCCCGACGGGGAAGCTGCCTACAAGGGCTTCCAGAAAAATCAGTACGACCTTTGCATTTTCGATGTGATGATGCCAAAGAAAGATGGTTTCTCCCTGGCCAAGGATGTCAGGATGATAAATAGCGAAATTCCCATCATCTTTCTTACTGCAAAAAATATGAAGGAGGATGTGATTGAAGGGTTCCGCATTGGTGCCGACGATTACATGACCAAACCATTCAGCATGGAAGAGCTGATTTTCCGCATCGAAGCCATCCTGAGAAGAACCATGGGCGAAGCCGACAATACCCAGGTGGTATTCAAACTTGGCCGCTTTACCTTTGATGCAAGGAAACAGACCCTCTCCGATGCCAACGATAGTACCAAATTGACTACAAAGGAGTCTGAATTGCTTCGCCTGCTCTGCGTCAATGCCAACAAAGTGCTCGAACGCAATTATGCCCTGAAAACCATCTGGGTCGACGACAACTATTTCAATGCCCGTAGCATGGATGTTTACATCACCAAGTTAAGAAAGCACCTGAAAGACGAAGAGGGTATTGAGATTATCAACATCCACGGAAAAGGATATAAGCTAATTATTTAGAAGATATGAGATATAAGATATGAGATTCATCTCATATCTTATATCTCATATCTTTATCTCATGTCTATTAATCCAGCTTCAGTACCGCCAGGAACGCCTTCTGGGGTACTTCCACGTTCCCGA
>CAINVV010000244.1 GCA_903854235.1 uncultured Bacteroidia bacterium
TGCGGCAGTGCCCAGGTGCTGGTGCAAAAGAGTAAATACGACGACATCCACTACATCACCATCAAGGCCCCCTGGCCGGTTACCGACCGGGATGCCATCTATGAGGCCTCCACCACCTTTTCAAAAAACGGCAGGCACGCCCACGTGAAATTGATTCCGCACGGAGATTACAAGGAGGAGGACAAGAACTTTATCCGGGTTCACAACGGATCCGGCTTCTGGGATCTGGAAGAGGTTGCGGCCAACACGATAGAGGTAGTTTACCAGTTTCACGCTGATCCTGCAGGAGAAATTCCTGCCTGGTTGGCCAATTCGGTGATTGTTTCCAATCCGCTCAGGACACTCGAAAGCTTGAGAAGTCTGGCCAAGCGAAATTGAATGCTGCACTTTATCCGGTAATCTTCATTGGGTAGATTTTTCTTACGGAAGCTGAATTTTTTGTAGAAAAAATAGGACTGGCAAAGTGGTCAAATAATGGGAAGGATCAGGTTTATGCCTGGTCCTTCCTTGTTTAAATAAGAATATGTAACTTAATCCCGGTTTCGAAGCTACAACTACTACACCATGAAAAATCTTATCTCTGCATTCATTTGCACAATCCTCTGTTGCCAAACTTTATTGGCCAAAGAGCCTGCAACTGCCACCCAAAAGGTTTCCAACGCCCGCCAATGGGTCAAGCAGCACTTTGCCAGGGGAATCTTGCCTCCGTTTTCCTTTGTTATGGGCGGCAAGAAATCGGATGAATTCATCCGGAACTGGAAATTCCAATCCGAAAAAATGGTGTCGCGTGAAGCGGACAGCGAGGAGACGCTCTTTACTTACAAGGATCCTGACAGCGGTCTTATGGTTCGGTGTCAGGTCACCTGTTTCAACGATTTTCAGGCAGTCGAATGGGTACTCCGATTTTACAATGACTCGGAGGGCAAATCAGCTTTGCTGGAGAAGGCGGCTGTCATCGATCACAACTTTGAGGCCACCTCTGCAGGGAATTTCATCCTTCACCACGCAAAAGGCAGCAATGCGGAAAGAAGCGATTTTCAACCCATCGACGAAACCCTCCTGCCAGGAAAAAACATCTACCTGACACCATCGGGAGGCCGCTCATCCGACAATACCGCATTCCCGTTTTTCAACCTGGAAATGCCGGACAAGCAAGGCGTCGTGGTGGCCGTCGGATGGACGGGCAAATGGTACGCCGACCTTCACTTGCAGGATAAAAATTCCGTATCCCTGCGTTCGGGTATGGAAAAGATGCAACTGTACCTTTTGCCGAAGGAGGAGATCAGAACGCCGCGCATCTGCCTTCTGTTCTGGACGGGCGAGGACCGAATGACAGGTCACAACCAGTTCAGGCAGTTTATTCTCGCACACCACTCCCGCAAGGTAAACGGAAGTTTCGCTGAATATCCTCTTTCAGGAAGCTTCGATTACGGCGACCCTGCCCCTTGCGGGGAATACAATTGCCTGACAGAAGAATTTGCCATTGCATTGGTCAAAAGATACCAGCAGTTCAGGATTCTGCCCGAACTATTTTGGCTCGATGCGGGCTGGTATAAAGGTTGCGGCTGGGACAAACCCAAGGGTGAGTGGTGGCAAAATGTCGGAAACTGGTCTGTCGACAAGGAACGCTTCCCGCACGGACTGAGGCCCGTTGCCGATGCCGTTCACGGGGTGGGTGCCAAATTCATGGTTTGGTTTGAACCCGAACGTGTCCGTCCCGAAACGGAAATTGACAGGGAACATCCGGAGTGGCTGATCAAAATAAAGGGAAGGGAAGACTTCCTCTTTGATCTGGGAAACAAGGATGCCCGTTTGTGGCTGACCAACCACATCTCTGCGCTGATAGAAAAAGAGGGGATCGACTATTACCGTCAGGACTTCAATTTTGATCCGATGCCCTATTGGGAAGCTGCCAACCAGCCCGGCAGGATCGGCATCCCGGAAATCAGACACATAGAAGGACTCTACGCTTATTGGGACAGTTTACTTGTTAAATTTCCAAAACTACTTATTGACAACTGTGCCAGCGGCGGAAGGCGAATCGACCTGGAGACCACCTCCCGCAGTGCCCCACTCTGGCGAACAGATTATCAATACGGAGAACCAAATGGATACCAGTGCCACACTTTTGGGCTGAATTTCTACCTGCCCATCCACGGAACAGCCATTTACAAAACAGATAGTTACACTTTCCGGTCTGGTTTGGGTGCGACAGCAGTCATGAATTGGGAAGTAACAGGCAGGGAATCGGAGGCCATCCCGGCGATTCAGCACAGGATAAAGGACTATCTAGCCCTCAGACCCTATTTCTATGGCGACTATTATCCATTGACAAACAGCCGAAACACGACCCGCGACAATGCCTGGCTAGCTTATCAACTCCATAGGCCCGACAAGGGCGATGGTATTGTGCTCGCCTTTCGAAGAAAAGACTGCGCCGAGGATTCCATTCGGATTCGATTGGGAGGAATTGAACGTGCCTCTAAATATGAGCTGTTTTACGAAGATTACAACATTCACCAGGAAAAATTGGGTCAGGAGTTGTTGGATGGAATCACCATCTCGATACCGCAGAAACCTGCATCATTGCTAATCCGGTATGAAAAAACACCAAACAAGTAATATGGACAACTTTGGTTCCATTGTATTATTCTTTCTACGTTGTACACTGAAGTATAAAATTCAGCATGGTTTGAGAGCACTGTCAGAATTTCAATAATTTAACAATATCATTTAAGGGTGAGGAAAATTTCACTGTTATTTTTCTGCTCAGCCGCATTGGCAGCAGAAGGTCAATCACAGCTTTCATCAAATCCAAACATCATCTTTATTTTGGCCGATGATGTCGGTTACGGAGATTTATCCTGTTATGGGGCAAAGGCGGTTCAGACACCCAGCGTGGATCTTCTTGCAAAGAAAGGCGTTCGCTTTACCCACGCCTATGCTTGTTCATCGACCTGTACGCCATCCAGATACGGATTACTCACCGGACAATATCCCTGGAGAAGGAATGATACAGGTATTGCAAGAGGAGATGCCCCTATGATCATCCATCCCGATCAGACTACGGTAGCTACCATGTTGAAAAATGCAGGCTATGCTACCGGAGTAGTCGGAAAATGGCACCTGGGCCTTGGAGAAGGCGGTTTCAACAGGCAGGCATGGAACGACTCCATTCATCCAGGTCCTGCGCAGATAGGTTTTGACTACTCCTTCATCATGGCTGCCACCGGCGACAGGGTTCCCTGTGTGTTTGTGGAAAACCAACGGGTGGTCGGGCTCGACAGGAACGATCCGATACAAGTCAGTTATACCCAGCCTTTTTCTGGAGAACCTACCGGGAAGGCCAATCCGGAACTGTTGACGCTACACCCAAGCCATGGACACGACCAGGCCATCATCAACGGAATAAGCAGGATTGGCTACATGAAGGGCGGCCATGCAGCGCTCTGGAACGATGAAAACATTGCCGACACCATCACCCGCAAGGCGGTAAGTTTCATTGAAAACAACAGCAATCACCCCTTTTTCCTCTACTTCTGCACCCAGGACATTCACGTTCCGCGTGTTCCCCATCCCCGCTTCAGGGGAAAAACCGCCATGGGATCCAGGGGTGATGCCATCGTTGAGTTTGACTGGTCGGTATCGCAAATCGTAGCCACCCTTCGACATCTTGGAATTGAAAAGAATACGCTCATCATATTGAGCAGCGACAATGGTCCCGTTGTTGATGATGGTTACCGCGATCAGGCAAGAGAAAAGCTGGGTGATCATAAACCTTGGGGCCCCTTGAGAGGAGGAAAATACAGTGCCTTCGAAGCTGGCACCCGGGTACCATTTCTGGTCTCCTGGCCGGACAGGATAAAACCAGGGCTCTCGGAGGCGCTCGTCAGCCAGATTGACCTGATCGCGACCCTTGGCAAATTAACCGGCCAAGTTCTCCCGACCGGTTCGGCTCCCGACAGCTTTGACCAGTTGGATGTCTGGTTGGGGAAATCTTCCGCCAACCGTTCCTTCCTCATCGAACAATCGACAGGAACCCTGTCGATCGTAAACAACCGCTACAAATACATTCAGCCTTCCACTGGTCCGGCGATGGAAGAGAATACAGACATTGAACTGGGCAATAGTCCAATACCCCAATTGTACAACCTAAAACAGGATGAAAACGAAAGGAGCAATCTGGCAACAAAACTGGCTAAAAAAGTAAATTCACTTTCCAGGAAACTGGAAGAAGCCGTTTCCAAACCCTGACGCATCGCTGTCATCCAAAACAATTCAAATAGCTACCATGAAACAAAACACCCTCCTCTGCCTGTTGCTCCTTACTATCGGTTCTTTGGCAGCGAAAGTCAATAATCCCATTGCGCCCACCTCTGCCCCAAAAGACACCCTTCGCCTCGAAAATATTTTCCCGTTTCAGCAGCAGCATTGTCACGGCTCCACAATTGTCGAACTACCCAACCACGATCTGCTTTGTGCCTGGTTTCAAGGCAGCGGGGAACGCACTTCCGACGATGTGGCCATCAAGGGTGCCAGGTACAATCACCAAACCCATCAATGGAGCACTCCATTTATCCTGGCGGATACGCCGGGATTCCCCGACATCAACCCGGTGCTGTTTGTCGATAGCAAATCACAACTTTGGCTAACCTGGTACTCTGTGTTGGCTTATCAATGGAGTACCTCGTTGTTGAAATTCAGAATCAGTAACAATTACCAGCAAAAAACGGGTGCCCCGGTTTGGAGATGGCAGGATGTCATTCAGGTCAAAGCCGATGGCACTCCCACTACAGGAATAGGTGAGCAGGATCCATTTGTAAAAACCCTCATCCGGAAATTTGAGGACTACTACCAATATTTGCTGCAAAAAGGAGACATCAGCGATTCAGCCAACGCCAACATTAGCAGAAACGATTGGGAAAAAGCCCGCAAATTTTACACGGATTTGGCAAGGGGATCCAATTTAATGGGCGATGGATCGGAGATGGATGCCAAAGGTGTAACGGTCAGGAAGCAATTGGGTTATCCGCTGATGCGCAGGATAGGTTGGCAAACAAGGAACAAGCCACTACAACTGGGCAATAAAATTCTCCTACCACTCTATTCCGATGGTCTCAACCTCTCGCTGGTAGCTATTACCACGGATTTTGGTGAAACCTGGAGCTTCAGTGAACCCATTCTGGGAGGAGGCGCTATTCAGCCTACACTAGCCCTTCAAAAGGATGGAACCATCACCATGTTGATGCGCGATAATGGTCCGGCTCCAAAGCGGCTAATGAAGAGCATCTCCAGAGATGAAGGATTTACCTGGAGTTCCGTGGTGGATACTGATATTCCAAATCCAGGAACGGCTGCCGATGTAGTGGTCCTGAAAAGCGGTAACTGGGCACTGATCCTGAATGATGTGGAAGAGGGGAGACACAAACTCTCCGTCTGGCTCTCCACAGACGAAGGAAAGAGCTGGCCCTATCGCAAAACCATCGTAGACGGGAAACCGGGAGGTGTGATCAGGGGTCATTATCCTGCCATTATCCAGGGAACAGACGAGAGAATCCACCTGTCTTATACCAATCAGGTCGCAGATCCGGGAGGCAGCGGAGAGTTAAAAAATATTGTTCATGCCGTATTTTCCGAAAGCTGGCTCATGCATTGATCACAATAGACTGAAAATCTATCAAATACCCATTCCAAAAGCCAATAAATTCTTCCCGGAGTCCATGGGAACCGAATTCAGCCACTCCTTTCTGTTGACATTTATCAATTAGTTTTTATATTTGTATCAAATAAAAAAGCAGCATATGTCAGAGGGTCAGGATCCGTCCAGATGTGGTAATTGCACAGAATGCAAGCACGATTGTTGTTTCAAAAGCGATCATTGCATTAATCCGCACATCTTTGGCCTGCTCTCGCCGGATGAACTACATACCTTGATGGACAACAAACGCCAGATTCACTTTAGGCCCGGTGAAACCATCATGAAGCAGAACACTCCCCTCACCCACCTGGTTTGTATCAAGAACGGACTGGCCAAGGTAGTTTCGGAAGGACCAAAAGGAAAAAATCTGATTCTGCAGATCATCAAGTCGAACAGCATCTTTACGGGAGGGGGAACCATTGTGGATGACTTCCGGCATTTTACGGTAGCAGCCGTAACAGATATCGATTGTTGCTTCATTGATACGACCAGGCTCTACCAACTGCTGACGCAGAACAGCACCTTCTCCATCGAGCTGCTCAAGCACAGCAACAAGCAGCACCTGAGCATGCTGACGACACTGATCAACCTGACCAACAAATACATGCCAGGCCGTGTCGCAGATACACTACTTTACCTGAAAAATGTAGTTTTCGAAACCAATCCCTACAATTTTTTACTCTCCAAACAGGAGCTTGCGGATATGTCCGGAATGACCAAGGAGAGCTTTATCAGGAGTCTCAAAGAGTTTGAAGATTCCGGATTGATTCGGCACAACCGGAACTCGGTCGAAATTCTGAAAGAGAATGAACTGATAGAAATCAGCCGAAACGGATAGGTTTAGTCACCTAACTTTTGCATTTTCATTCTTCGGGCAAATTCTGCCTGTTAACAGGTATCCTGCGCACTGTGCATTCTTTTGTTGCGATCCCCTTCACTTTTAACCTTTCCAACCAGATTTTTCAGACTCAGGAGGGGAAGTTAAGAAGTCCCTGATTCACTCTGTCAGTAGGATTTCCAAAAAAAGTGCATTGTTTTTAACTAATCCAAATACAGATTCCCTACAAAGACAAAACATTGCACCTCATTTTTTTAGACTTAATAAACATTTGGTCAGTTTGGTCGAATTATTCAATAACGATTTTAAATAACGGCACTTGCCAATCAAATTTGGCTTCCACCGGGTTTACCCCCCTCTGCAGTAAGCCCAGCAGTATGAGACTTATTAAAAATTGGAGTACCCCCATTGAATTGAAGGAGGTTTCATTCATTCTACATTAACCAATAATGACGATGTGTTGAATTATTCAACAGTATTCATTTTGATAATTGATATATATCATCTCGTTTATGATATATATCTTCTTTATTTCTAACATACACACACATTTATCTGTTAATCTATCAACCATTTACTATTTGTTTAGGGATTTTACAATTTTTAACTTTACCAACGTGTCTTATTAGACTAATTGATTATTCAATTAAAAAATACTGATTTCATTTTTAAAACTTTCAAAATCTATGAAACTACAAAGATTCTTTAAGCTCGCGATTTTTGCTGTAGCCTTGATGTCGTTTGGTACCGCCTGTGTCAAACAAGGCCCTCCCGGAGTAAACGGAGCTGACGGAGCAAATGGTGCTGCCGGTAAAGACGCAAATTCTACCTGCTTGACCTGCCATACCACAGCGAACATGACAGCGAAGCAATCACAGTATGAATTGTCCAAACATTTTTTTGGCACATCAAGCGCCAGAAACACAAAGTATTGTGCAAGATGCCATACAAGCGAAGGATTCAAGGAAATTACTTCACAAAACAAGTATGTTGTATCCAACGACATCCCAAATGGTACAAGAATTTCTTGTGAAACCTGTCACGCACATACCACCTTCGAATTCGGTTCAGCGCCTAATGCCCTCATTTTAACTGTAAATGATCCGGTTTACCTGAACTATTTCAACAACCTTAAATCTCAGGATTTTGGCGCAAAAAGCAACCTCTGCTCTACTTGCCACCAGATTCGCGGTGTTACCAGTGTCAACTACACCGATGCTGCAGGCAAGGTTCAGACATTCAACCAGCTTCCTTACTTCCCATTGGATGTTGCAAAACAGAATACTACTGTTAAGTATACGATCGGAACCAGTTTTGCTGTTCATGACGGAAACCAGTCCAACGAATTTGCGGGTATCAATGGTTATGAGTTCTCAGGTGCAACCTATACCAGGACCTGGCAGCACTCTTCCTTCAATTGCACGGATTGCCACATGAATGAATACGATGCTACCACCAAAACCGGAGGTCACACCCTACTCGTCAACAAGGCCAAATGTCTTGCTTGCCACACCACTGATAAACTGACACCGATTCAAACCAACATCAAAGCCAAATTGACCGAATTGGCTGAAGCACTTTCTGCACGCAAAGTTTTCAAGAAAACTGTAAATGCTTCTACTGGAGCTATTTCCTATTCTGCAGAGCCTACACATGACTTCTTCGGTACACTTTTCCCCACAACCGCATCAACTACTTTGTTTGGTACAGCTTTGGTTGCAGCCAATACAGTTTCAGCTTCAACAGGTCTTGTAGTTCCTGCTAACACGGTAACTATGGCTGTCGATACAGATTGGGCCAACAGACTGGGTCGTGAGTGGAAATACGGTGAACTGGGTGCAGCTTACAACTACGGTTGGGTCAATTTTGGAACCTCTATGGGTGTTCACAATCCAAAATACACCTTGCAACTGCTTCAGACTTCTATTGATTGGCTGAAAAACAACTAACATCAATCAGGGTATAAAAAAGGCTTCCGGATGTGAAGTCTTTTTTATATCGAATGAAAAGTTCCTCTTCAATGAAACGAACATTGGCCTGAGCTTACGTGGACAATAATTGTAAACTTCATGCGAAAGTTCCGGTAATCAATATTTTAACTTATTGTTTCAAATGAAAAAATCATATATTTATTTTGTTCTCTTTGTGTTTGGGTTACTACTGAATGCATGTACCTATGATTTCATTGCGCAAGAGAAAGTAGCACCTCTGGATCCAACGGTAGACATATTGTTTGCCACCCAGATCGCTCCTATCTTTTCCACGGAATCGTGTACAAGCTGCCACAAAACAGGAGGCCAGGCACCCGATCTTTCTGCAGCCAACGCATACAACAGTATCAAGAGTCTAACGCTCGCCAATACTGCAGTGCCTGCATCCAGTCTGCTCTATACATACCCCAATCCGGCGAATGCCACTGTCCATGCCTGGAAGAAATACACAGCTTCCGAAGCTCAGCTGGTCTTGACCTGGATTACGCAAGGTGCAAAAAACAATTAATTAGGAAATTCAAGAATTCAAGCAATGAAAAAAACCTTTATATTCCTTATTTTAAGTCTTTTGCCCTTCACGTATCAATTAGCACAA
>CAINVV010000245.1 GCA_903854235.1 uncultured Bacteroidia bacterium
ATCAGGGACAGGTAGCTTTTCAGGTTCTATCACTGGCCTAAATGCCAGTACAACGTATTATGTTAGAGCTTATGCTATCAATAGCGCAGGGACAGCCTATGGAAGTCAGATCTCATTTACAACCTCTGCTGCGGCTGCACCTACTGTAGTTCCCGCTTTAGGTACATATGGTGCTTGCAATGTGGGAATTGTTAATTGTTCCTCGAATGTAACATTTGGTTTGGAAATGATTAATACGAGAATTGTTAGTATTAACAAGTCCACACATCAAATAGTATTTGAAATAAAAAAATGTGATGGTTCTAAATTTGGTACAGGTGGTAATTGGACTGTAATTTCATCTTTATGTGGTGGATCAGGTTCGGTAACGTATGGTACTGGATCTTTTATTTCAGGGACAACATCTTTTCAAATGACCGTCCTGGATAATAGCATGGTAAGTTCAAAAGCTTATGTTCCATATATCGTACAAACTGCAAACACATTTACTTATTATTATTCAGCACCTGCAATGGTTATTACATATTAACATGAAATTTCATATTTCTGAATAAGTCATCCTGTAAATGGCTTGCAATAATATTGCAGAGAGGTACAACGGAGAAAGATGATGAAAACAAAGCTTCATTATTCGGAATCAATCTTTAGATTTGATCCATCAATCACTAATCCTTTCTGATATGAAAGCTACACGCTTCCTGGTAATGATTACGATGATCCTCTTCCTTTGCAGTTGAGGAGAAAAAGGACACCACAAGATAAACAGTACCACACCACAGTTCTTCCCAGCAGGACTGAACAACTTTAAAGGCTGGTCAGACGTACTCGCTGAGCATGGTTCAGATGCTGACAATAGGAAACGGACTGATCACACCGAAGGTATCAAGCATTACATCGACATTGACGCATATGATGACTTAGAGGCAGATCCTTTCAAGTTTTAATCTTCACCAATCGATTTTTAATAATACTGGGAATATTGAAAACAACAAGTGAAAAAAACGGGAATTTATTCTCAATTTTTAGGCTGAATTTTATGGTAATCAAGACAAATTTAATATCTTTAGAGGCTAATAATCAAAAAATTGCTACAATTCCGGCAAGTTCTGTCTGAATTTGTCCGTCATGAATATTTTAAAATTTTAATCTTCGCAAAAATCTAAATTTCAAACTGACCAAATGGCAAAAATTGTTGTTTTAGGGGCAGGGATCTCGGGTCATACTGCAGCGGCCTTTTTAAAGAAAAAACTGGGACGCAAACACGAGGTTGTGGTTGTGTCTCCAGGAGCCTATTATCAATGGATACCTTCCAACATTTGGGTTGGTGTTGGCAAAATGGGCATTGATCAGGTAAGGTTTAAATTGAAACCCGTTTATGATCGCTGGAAAATAGATTTCAGACAGGCTAAAGCAACTGCGATTTTTCCTGAAGGTAATTCTGATTCTGGAAGGCCATTTGTGGCTGTCGAATATACAGGGGAGGGCAACAGGGGAGAAACCGCAAACATTGATTATGATTTTCTGGTCAATGCAACGGGTCCAAAACTCAATTTCGAAGCCACTGAAGGGCTTGGTCCCGGAAAATTCACCCATTCCGTTTGTTCTTGTGACCATGCGGCAGAAACCTGGAAGGAATTGCAAGTGTGTTTGGAACGTATGAAGCAGGGGGAACGCATAAAATTCCTGATTGGTACCGGTCATCCGGCAGCAACCTGCCAGGGTGCAGCCTTCGAATATGCCCTGAATGTGGCCTATGAAATAAAATCCCGTGGATTGATGCACATGGCAGAGATCACCTGGATTTCCAACGAATACGAACTGGGGGATTTTGGGATGGGAGGGGCATTCATCAAACGAGGGGGTTACATTACACCTACCAAAGTTTTCAGTGAATCCATCTTTGCCGAGTACGGCATCAATTGGATCAAGCGTGCCGGCGTAATGAAGGTAGAGAAGGGGGTTGCCCATTATGAAACGCTGGACGGACAATTGCACACCATTTCATTTGATTTTGCCATGTTGATACCGGCTTTCGCCGGAGTAGGAATGAAGGCTTTCAGTAAAGCAGGTGAAGATATTACTGGACAGCTCTTTGTTCCAAATGGCTTAATGAAAGTGGATGCCGATTATTCCGGCAAAGCATTCGAAGATTGGTCGGTAGAAGATTGGCCTTCTGTCTACCAAAGTCCGGCATTCAAAAATATTTTTGCCACTGGGATCGCTTTTGCTCCCCCCCATCAAATTTCGAAACCAATGAAGAGTCCAAACGGGACCCTTATCACCCCGGCTCCACCAAGAACGGGAATGCCTTCCGGAGTAATTGGAAAGATAGTAGCTTTAAATATCGTGAATCAAATACTTAAAAATAGTAATGGATTCAAGCACAAGGCATCAATGGGTAAGATGGGCGCGGCTTGCGTCGTATCATCCGGGTATAGTCTTTTAAGGGGAAACGCTGCAACTATGACGGTTTTTCCCATCGTTCCCGACTGGCAGAAATATCCTGAATGGGGCAGGGATTTAAACTACACGGTTGGAGAAGCCGGATTGGCTGGACACTGGATCAAACTATTCCTGCATTACATGTTCATCCACAAGGCAAAAGGATACCCGTTCTGGTGGCTGATACCTGAGTAAATCCAGAAGTTAAATTTATTAAAATCTTAAAGATGAAGAATAAAGTGAGGGGATATTACGATGAATCCTATCCACCAGTACCTACCAGTGGTACCCGTTTTTGGCGAAGAAATGTGATTTGGCAGGCCTGGCGCTTTGTGGTGCTCAATCTTAAGATCATGCGCATCATTGTGGGCGGGCATTCCTAAGCAGATTTCCATTCCAATCCACCCGAGGTTGGCAAGAAATTAATTGCGATTGTGATCAGTTTTCTGATCCGGTGATTTAAATAGCCTTAAGTGAGTCAATTCTCAGCATCCTCCACCTGTAGAGGATGCTTTTTTTCCCAATTTGATGGTCTCAGGTTTTTGTGGCTCCCCTGAGAGTTTGGGTGACGGGGAAGGTACCGGCTTTTCGCCAAGGATTGCCATGTTCGAAACCGACGACTCGGATCTGGCAAATTCAGTCGGCAACAATTTGCCGTCAGAATTGAGAAATCCCTTTAGCCGCAAAACATGGGTATAGCCTAGTTGCTGCAACAATAGCCAAGGTGAAACGACCTGCAACTCGCTGGTGCCATACAAAACAGCAAACTTGCGCTCTGTCTTTAATGCATTGAATAACTTGATTGATTCCTTGTCGAGCAGTTGACGAGCTGGAATATTTACTGCATTTTCTGCATGGCCTTGTGCATACATTTCTGCGGATCGTATATCAATAACTTGTTTGCCTGCAAGTTCGCTTACATTGATGATTCTGGACGAATCTTTCAATAGTTGAAGTGATTGCCTGGCATTTAAACTGTATTCCGGAGGTGTTGGTCTGAAAATAAAGGCCAACATTATGACAAAAAGGGCCAATCCCAAAAATCCCAGCCAGATTGAATTAAGTTTCAGAAATCGGTTCATATTTGGATATTTTTCGTTGCATTTAAAGGTCTTAAAACTTCAGTTCAACAGCCACCACCGGATTTTTCTCCGGGAGCCTTCCGGGTCACCGTTACTTTTTCACCCGATTGGCCGGATGCCGGAACAACCGTTTTTTGCCCCGCTCCAGTAAAATATTGACGTGCCGCATTTCTAAAGCTCTGAAGGTCCAGATCGGAGGAAGAAGCTGCGACAGGCACCGGCTTCATCTCAATGATGGTATGGAACCATTCATTAAGTCCTCCTTTCATGACGTAAATTCTCTTCATCGAAAATCGGGCACATACCATCCAAACCATCTCTGCCGTGAGGTCCGCATTGGCGTAAAAAATCTTGTCCTTTCCAGGTTGATTGAATCTCTCAATATTGGTGGCACTCAGGATCGAATCGGAGGAAATATTGATAGACCCGGGCAGCGCAAAAGTCTTGAATTGACTGGTTGGCCGTAGGTCAATGAGCATCAGGGTGGGGTCATTTTCAATGATCCGGTGGGTGATTTGGTCCACGGACAGGTAGCGGGATTTTTCTGTGACCGAACTCAGCAATAGGTTTGGATCGGTCTCCCTGGAATCATTTTTTCCTGGAAGGATGACCAATCCCAATGCCAGGACAACCAGAAGTACTGAAGGCAAAGCGTATTTTTTTTCCATGGTGTCGCTGACTTAATATTCTATTTTTTTGACCTTGTTTTGAATCCATCCAGCTCCATAAAACATGCCAATGGCCATCAGAACCAGAAAGAAGGTAAACAGCTCCGGTGAAATACCAAATACGGAATTGATCATTTTGGCTCCCATTGAACCACTGTAATACATATTTTCAAAGAGAGGGAATGATTCCGAGAATAAGAAAACGCCTATAAACATTCCTCCGAAGAAGACCAACCCGTCGATTCTACCCACTGCGGCTGCGCACAAACTGGTTCCCGGGCAAAAGCCTCCCATGGCAAAACCGATGCCCATGATGATTCCACCCAAGATCGCAGAAGCCAGAAAGGTAGGCTGAATATAAAGCAAGGAATAGTCCACCAACCCCATGTAACTGAGGTAGAGCAAGCCAAGCGAAGATACGATGGCCGCCGTGAAGAATACCTTGACCACCACGAAGTCGTAACCAAAAAATGTACCTATGATCTTTCGTGAAGAAGAGAATCCCGAGGATTCGAGCGCGAATCCGAATCCCATTCCCAGAAAAACTGCGAAAATATTGTCCCAGGCTGCAGAGACGATTCCTGATGAAACAATTGGTCCGATCATAATTTTAGTTTTTACAGTTTAAATCCAGTTTTTTCGGAACATCCAGGCTGCTACGAAGGCAGTACCAAAGATGGCCACCATGGTAATATATCCCCCCAAAGAAAGGACCGCCATCCCACTCAATGCTGCACCACTGGTGCAGCCCCTGGCCAATTGTGATCCAAAACCAAAGATTAGTCCTCCCAGCAAGGAGAAAAGAAGTCTTCTCCTGGAAGTAATTTTGGGTGAATGCTCCACTTTTAATTTGAGCCGGTTGAAGAGGATTCCCGACAGGAATGCCCCTGCCAAAACACCCAGCACTTCATATACCAACCAGTTGCTCATTGGTTGGTGATCGCCACCCGCAAACTGACTGTAATAAGCCGATGCTTCCACATGTTCGGGAGCGATGGCGTTGACGGTTGCAGCTACCGTATTTTTAACGGCACCACTTGCCCCGAGCCCACGTCCGGAAAGGTAAAACGAGAGTAAAAGTACGGTCCCCAATATTACCCCTCCCAGATAGGGATTCAAATAATGGGAGCCATCGTTTTTCATTTTCTTCATATCTGTATTTTTTATTTTCATCAACTCATAACTTATAACTCATAACTCATAACTCAATACAAGTATCTTGTGATCTGACCCGCCTCTACAATCAAAAATCTGAAAATGAATCCACCCAGAAGGATCAGAATGGCCGGGACGGCAATGGGAACTTTGAATCCGCGCAATTCCATAATTTCCAGTATTGCAGGAAACAGAAGTCCTAGAATGACCACAAATGCAAAAAATGGAGCGGTGAAACTGCCACCCAGAAAAAGATTTACCGCGTTTATTTGCGCTTCAGATCCGGCCTTGTCTCCCATAAAAAGATGCGTGATAAAGAACAATTCCACGACAATCAGCAATAGGTCGATCCTGCCAATAATTTTTCTTTCCTCGTGGTTCTTGCTTACCAGCAAAATTACCGCGGCACCCGTCGACATACCCGACACGAGGAAGAGTGGTCCCAGGATCGAGGTGTTCCACAAGGGCCTGGCATTGAAGGCTGAAAGTAAAATACCGGTATAAATGCCGAGAATTACCGCATAAATAACCATTGGCCAGGCAATCAGGACCCTGTTTCTGATCACCCAGGATTCAAAAGTCTTTAGAAATTTGAATTTCCAGTCCCAGCCCGGGATTAATTCTGTTAGATAACTGGCTGACCAGACCATTGAGATAGGGGTCATGATCATCAAGACCCACGCTCCCCAACCCATGGGTGATTCCAGTCGAATGGTGGTGTAGAGCTGCCAGAACCACAGTTTGTGTTTCAGGTCCAGAAAAAGCAGGAATAACCCTAAAATCAGCGCAAACGGAGCCACCAACGGGGCTTTCTTAACGGTAGCCGACATCTGCTCCTCTTTTCCCATGATGGTAAATACTCCGGCAAAAAAGAGAATGCCGGCTGCCAATCCGCCAAGAAACAGGTAGCTGGGTATTTGCCAGTGCCAGATGTTTAAGGTGGGGTCAATGTTTGGGATGTTCCGCCCGCTGGCGAATAATTCTTCCTTCATAAAAACAGTTTTTTCACGGGTTTATAAAAGGTAAAATATCTGTGGTTGGGTCCCTGCTTCCGGTGCAAGTGACTTGAATTTTCTGTTTTTCAGAACATTGACAAGTTTTGAATTAGGATCTTCCAGGTCACCGAAGTACATGCATCTGGTAGGACAAACAGAAACACAGGCCGGGTCATTTCCCTGCCTGACCCTGTGAATGCAAAAGGTACATTTGTCTACATATCCGTCCGGATGGGAATACCTGGCTTCGTAAGGGCAAGATTCGATGCAGGCACCACAGCCGATACATTTGTTGTGTTCGACGAGAACGATTCCACCTTCCTCAAAATGGCTTGCACCGGTCGGGCAGCAACGTACGCAAGGAGAATTGGCACAATGGTTGCACCGCTCGGATCGCAACTCAATGCTTACATTCGGGTAAGTACCGTCTACAACCTCTTTCACCCAATCCCTGCAAAAGCCGTTGGGTACATCATTTTCAGTCTGACAGGCCACTACGCAGTCGCTGCAACCTACACATTTCCGGGTATCAATGGCCATTGCATATCTCATAGCTTGCCCTCCTTCCTTGGTTCAGTTTTTACAAACGTGACGAAATTTCCGCGCATCCCTGTGCCTCCCATGATGGGGTCTATGGCCAGCCTGGAAATTAATTCCGTATCATTAACACCCCTGCCGAAAGCATAGGTCAGTGGCTTGTGGTGGTGTCCGAATCCGTGGACGATGTATACGGAATCCCACCGAATCCGCTCCGTGATCCTGACTTTAACAGAGAAATTAGACAGGACACCTGCCTGATTCTTCAACCATACATGCTGGTCTTTCCGAAGTCCCCACAACTCTGCCACCTGCGGATTCACCCAAACTGAATTTTCAGGCATCAAAGCCACCAGATTTCTGTTGTTTGCCGTACGGCTGAAAGTATGCATCGGTGCACGACCATAAATCAATCGATAATAGCCATCTTCCGGTTGCGGATGGGGGGTGTAAACAGGCATGGCATCAAACCCAGCTTCCTGAAGTTCGTTGGATTTTAGCTGGATTTTTCCAGAGGCCGTCTTGAATTTGAACTCCGCAATACTTTCAATATAGACAGGTGACTTGCGCGGATATTTTTTCAATCCGATCCTTTCCATCTCCTCCATGGAAGATCCAATCTGTTTCAATTGCCATTGGAGTACCTCCTTAAAATCCTTGTAGTTGTAAAAAGCACCCAGACCCAGTCGCTCGCCAATCTGTTTGGAAATCCACCAGGAAGGTTTGGTCAGATAACTGGGTTGAACGGCAGGCATGCGCAGGGCAATTGTTGGCTCGCGGTGTGCGGTTGCCCGAAGATCGTCGTACCGCTCGAGGTAGGTGCATTCCGGAAGTACTACATCCGCATAACCCGTAATTTCCATTGGCATCGTATCGATCACCACCAACAGGTCAAGCGCCTGCATGGCCTGCATCAGTTGCTCCTTGAGCGGGATTGACACCACCAGATTGGTTCCTGCCACGAACCAGCCCTTGATAATGTGTTCCATCCCTGGTTTGGGAATGGAAGCCTCTATGATGGTATTTGTAACAGCTTCCTTGGCAAACGGATACCTGCCATTGAGCGTGTCTTGCCACGACCAGGAGGGTTTTGGATAAGCAGGTCGGGGAAAATCGGGTATTTTAATCCCTTCCTTGAAGAATATTCCTCCCCTGTTTCCCCAGGAGCCAAGCAACGCATTAAGGATGGCAATCGCACGTGAGCGTTGTACATCATCGCCGTACCAGGTCGTGTGCCTGCCGGGATGGATAATAACAGAAGGAGCCGCATTAGCCATCTCCCGGGCAGTATGCCGGATTAATTCGGGTTTGATGGTGGTGATCCCGTAGGCCCATTCGGGCGTGAAATCCCGGACGTGCTCCTTCAATTCATTGAAGCCTTCCGCATATTGGGCGACATACTCCCTGTTGTAGAGGTTGTCGTGAATCAGCACGTGGATCCAGGCCAACAAAAGTGCCAGATCCGTCGATGGCTTAATGGGCAACCAAAATTTGGATTTACTTGCGGCAGTTGAGAGTCGGGGATCAACAGTAATGATGACGGCTCCCTTGTCGATGGCTTCCGACATCTCCTGAACCTGACCATTGTGCATGTTTTCACCTATATGCGAACCAATCAAAACCAGACATCTGGTGTCCCTGATGTCGGTAACCTCGGGACTGCTGACCGATTCCCCGAAAGTAAGTTCAAAACCGGTGTCGCGCGGACCACGGCATTGTGCAAAAGAAGGTGCCGCAACGTTGTTTGACCCGAAAGCATTGAGCAGATGGGTGAAATACTTGCCGGGAGTACCGTGGTTAAACAGGGCTATACTTTCGGGGCCATGTTTTCCGGCTATCTCTTTCATCTTGTTTGCGATGAAGTCGAGCGCCTCATCCCAGGTAGCTTCCCGGTAGGTTTGTTCTCCATTTTTGGTAACCCTAATCAAGGGGGTTTTCAGCCGGTCTGGATCCGAATACATTCCAACACCGCCTGTGCCGCGCGGACAAAGCCGCCCGTTGCATTGCGGATCATCGTCATTTCCAATTATCTTTTGAATACTGCCTTCCGGAGAAACATAAGTCCAGCCGGCACATTTCCAAAAGCAAACCTCACAATAAGTTGGAAATCTGTGCCATCCGGAAACTGCACGATCATTTACCGATCGTGTGCTGCCAGAAGTATTACCTGTCGCCCAGCTTGCCACGGCAGTTGTCACAGCGGTGGCTCCCAATCCAAGTGCTCCAATTTTTATGAATTTTCTCCTTGTATGCATACGGTCCGATATTTTGAAATTTTGGGATAATTCGTGTTCTGAGTAAGACCCTATTATTCTGCCTCTCTCAAAAATAGATGATTATAAGATGATTGACAAATTGGCTCAAATATTCAAAGATTTTTAAACGACAGTATTTCAGTAACTTACGAATATTAAATTAGAGCCTAATATCTCGAATGTAAATCAAATCGCTGATTTATAAAAGGATAGGCATATCATCACAAATAGTTGACTTACTAAAAAAACACATCTAAATAACTGAATATTAAATATATATGATTTTTATGAATACATCATTAAAAAATATGATATCAGACATTAAAATACATGACACAAAGCAGTTTTTGAAAAATTAGCCGGAATCTTCCTGCGATAAATTGTTGTAGCTTTGAATGCGCCGTTTAACGAATTTCATGGATAAGCCGATAGTCCTATCTCGAAAATCATTTGTAAAGATTATTGCCGGAATATGTACCGGTTCTTTTCTCTGGAGCTGGTACAATCTTAGTAAGGATCAAGTCCAAAAAGAGAATCAGTCTGAGTTCAGACATTCAGAAGATATTTCCTTGGGAATCAGTTATTTTGGGAAATATTTTCTCTATCGAACCAAGGATTCAGTCGTTGCTTTTTCCACCATTTGCACCCATGCAGGTTGCCGGATTGGGAAATCAAACAGCGGAATCCTACAGTGTGAATGCCATGGCTCCAGATTTGACGCTGCCACTGGCAGGCCGTTGAAAGGTCCGGCGATCCATCCGCTCAGGCAATTTGACTGTCGGTTCGATTCCAGAACTGGTGAGTGGATCGTAAAATTGCAGACTCCAAAGGATCAACCTGCCTAACCCAAAATAACCATGGAGTTCCGTCGAATCAAAAAAATAATACAATTTGACACAGCTGGTTGGATAGCGATCTCATCCATGTTACTTTGTGGTTTGAGCGGATTCCTGCTTGCCATCCCCTATGACAATTCTCGGGCATATGAATCTATTCTTGAGATGCTACTTTTCAATCCTGCCGGGAATTTGGTGCGCAACTTTCACTACTGGAGCTCACAACTCTTCTTTATCTCCATTTTAATACACCTTTACGACCACTTCAGCAAGTCAACAGAGTCCAACATCAAAAACTACCGCACCTGGCTGATTCTTTGTATTTCATTGGTCTTTCTGGGCTATGAAATGCTTTCAGGTTTTATCCTGAAAGGGGATGGGGCAGGGCTTCAGGCAGAAAGAATATTCGCATCCCTCCTGGAATCGATTCCCGTAGCCGGGAAAATACTTGTTTCAGCCTTTGCTGGCAGGGAAGACCATTGGCAGATGGTCTACGTACAGCACCTTGCTACCGGAACAATTATCTTGTTTATTGGCACTTATGAGCACGTAAAAAATATCTGGCCCAAGTTAAAAAGCATCGTAATCGTTTTTGCCGGATTGCTGCTGATCAGTCTTTTCTTTAGGGCCCCATTGGGATTTACCGGCAGCAATCAAATAACGGGACCCTGGTTTTTTCTCGGAATTCAGGAGCTGCTGCATTGGACAAGTGAACCACGCTACCTCCTTTTGCTATTTTTTGTATCGTTTTTCCTATTGATATTTTTGCCAAAATTAGGCATCAAAGGAATTAAAATACTGAAACGAATGTTCTTTGCAGGTGGGATTCTTTACCTTGGTTTGACCCTGCTGGTATTCTTTTTTAGAGGTAATGACTGGCAGTGGAAAAATTCATCTGAAGTTGGTTCTATCAGTGAGGCTGCATTTATTTATGATCCGGTAGACTTTTCCCTTCCAAAATCAATGTTAGTGCTGTCGGACAAAGTAAAAACAGAAGGATGCCTTGTTTGTCATAGTGCCATGAAGGGTTTGTCGGATTCACACCAACCCGCTTCTACAGGCTGTTTTGCCTGTCACAGGGGAGATCCATTTTCATCCGACAAGTTGAAAGCACATAAAAATATGATCCTGGTGCCTGGCAATTTTTCGAACGTGAGGCAAACGTGCGGCACCCAAAACTGTCATCGTGAGATTTCTGAAAGGATTCTCAGTTCGCTAATGAATACGGCAGGAGGCATTGTGCGCACGGATAGGAAGGTTTTCGGAGAAGCAATTTCACAAAAGGACTCGGATCAAGTGGAAAACATCGGTCATTCTGCCGCGGATAACCATCTTCGCAATCTGTGTGCAGGTTGTCATTTGGGAATTGAAAAAAGGGAAACAGGCAATGCGACATGGCTCGATAGGGGCGGAGGATGCAATGCCTGTCATCTTCAGTATAATCCAGGTGCAATTTCCAGTTTGAAAAAAATGCGGTCCAAAGATCCTCTGATGACAGCGGAAATTCATCCCGCCATCGATATTCAGGTTTCAAACGACCGGTGTAAGAGTTGCCACAGCCGTTCGGGTCGGATTTCGCTCAGTTACGAAGGGTGGAACGAAATCAACCTAAAACCTTCTGATTTATCTGACAGCGTGCATTTTAAAATTCTACCAGACGATCGCGTAGTCGAATTTGTTCAGGACGATGTTCACCACCAGAAGGGAATGAATTGCATTGATTGCCATGGATCCTATGAAACGATGGGTGATGGGCAACATCCCCTGCACGAAGAGGATGCAGTCAAGGTGCAATGCATCGACTGTCATCCGGGAAACATACCCGAAACTTTCATGCTTGGAAATCTTCCTGACCGTGAATCCCAAATGATAGCCGGATTGCGGAAATATCGTCCGGATACCAGGGTCGTTTTAACAGCGGATGGCAATCGTCCCTTGGTTAATACGTTGGTTGATTCGTTGAACCGGATCTTTCTGACGAACAAACTTACAGGAGAAATACAGGAATCCAAACACATATCACCTGCTTGCTACAAAGGTAAGGGACATCAACGTCTGGCGTGCGAATCGTGTCATACAGCCTGGGTGCCGCAATGCATTGGATGCCACAATTCTTATGAAAAAAGCACCATCGGAATTGATATGCTGACAGGTAAACCTACCTCCGGTTCCTGGATCGAATATGCCGGCAAGAATTTTGGCGAACCTCCAACATTGGGTGTGAAAGTGGACGGCCGAAAACAAATAGTCCCTGCCATGCCTGGCATGATCCTGACCATTGACAAGGAAACCTTTGCGAAAGGAAAAGGAAGTTGTTTTCTCAGGCTCTTTGCACCTGCCTCTGGACATACCACACAACGGATTGGGCGGAGCTGTAAATCCTGCCACAACGATCCACTGGCCATTGGATACGGTCGGGGAGTATTGAAATTCAAAGCGCCTGGGAGTATCGGAAAATGGACTTTTGAACCCCGTTTTGCACAGAATGGAAATGATCAGCTTCCTGAAGATGCCTGGACAGGATTTTTGCAGGAAGCCAAAGCTCCCTGGTCAACCCGAACAGGTTTGAGGCCATTTACGGTTGGAGAGCAAAGGCGCATCCTGGAGGTTGGCAGTTGCCTCACCTGTCACGAAGATAAATCAAGAGTTATGGAATTGGCTCTTGAGGATTTTCAACAAGCGCTGAACAAACGCTGCAAATTCTGCCTTAAGCAACAGTAATTCAAGAATTTAAAATTTATAAAGCGATGATTTCCAGTTCGGATTGCCAACATCAAATTAAAAAACGGATAAAAATTAAAATCTGTTCTTCTTTAAAATCTAAATTTGATTTATATCCTTTTAAAGCTAAATTTGATCGTTCCTAAAAGAACCAAGATCCCCTTTTTCTTCTGAATTTTATTTCACCTCCATTATGGGACAAATCATTGAGACAAAAGAGACAAGTAAATGCTCCATTTTTGAATTCGACCAAAGCTGGTACGAACTGTTAACCGAATCAGAGAAGTTGCTGATTGATGAAAATTCTGTGAGTATCGGTTTCAAAAAGGGGGAGACCGTCTGTAAACAAGGTGCCTTTGCTTCCCATATCTATTTTTTGGAAGAGGGTCTTGTAAAGGTGTACCTGGAAGAAAAAAACAACAATTTGATTCTGATGCTATCCACCCGGAATAGTCTGCTGGGTTTGCCAGCCATTTACGATGCAATTAATAAAATGCCCTTTTCAATAGCGACCTATACCAATTCACGAATCAGGATGATTGACATACAGGTTTTCAGGCAACTTTTGAAAAGGAATCCGGTCTTTTCCTATCGGATCATCAATCTTTTGAATGAAAGTACCGCTCAGATATACGGCAGATTCTTTTCCCTTACAAAAAAACAGTTGCACGGCCGTCTGGCCGACATTCTGCTCTGCCTGTCCAATAAAATCTTCAAAAGCAACTCATTTGATTTGCCGCTATCCAGAGCCGATTTGGGAGACCTGACCGGTATGTCAACGGAAAGTGTGATCCGGATGATGAAGGATTTCAAGGACGATGGACTGATTGAGATGGACTGCAAGAAAATCGAACTACTCGATATCCTCAGACTGGAACGAATCAGTGAGTTTGGATAAACAGGAATTAATGCAAACCGTAGAAGGTTTTTCCGGTGACAATACTGCAACTGACCATCCCGATCGAACCTATTTTCTACACCTCAAATATGATAAATGTAAAATGAACCCAAACCAGGTGACAGGGATTGTGCTTGCAGGAGGTAGAAGCAGCCGAATGGGCGAAGACAAGTCATTGATGATGCTGAACGGGAAAACCATGGTTGAATATGCCATTGATGCTTTGAAACCATTTTGTAACCGGGTAATTGTCAGCTCAAACCAATTGGTGTATGATTTTACGGGATGTCAGGTATGGCAGGATGAAGGTGAAAATCAGGCACCAATTGTAGGCATTTATTCGTCTCTAAAGCAGTCAAATACCGAATTCAACTTCATCCTATCGTGTGACATGCCTCTGATAGGCAATAAATTAATTGATTATTTGCTAGAATGCTCTTTGGATTTTGAAATCACCGTCCCCATTCATGATAACATGATGATCGAACCGTTGTGTGGTGTTTATAAAAAATCAGTAACCGGCATTTTGAAACAAAGCATTGATGAGCACCAATTAAGCTTGAAGGAGTGTATAAATAAAACAATCCATCGTTTCGTGGAAATTGACAAACAGCTGACCTTTTTTGCGCCGAATCTATTTAAAAACATCAATACACCGACTGATTTTGAGGACATATCCTTATACTTATCCGGAGAAAACCTTTCGTAATCTTTTTTCGATACAGCTATTTCACAATATTTCAATTATGAATATAAGTTAAATTGGTATTTACTGATTGATTTTAAACATCTTACTACATCGAATAACGCATGACCAAATACGATCTGAGTGAAAAATGGATCAAAGCCTCCATTGTAGGTACAATTTGGGCTGCCTCTGAAATTGTACTTGGAAGCTTCCTTCACAATCTCAAGGTCCCCTTCAGTGGTAATGTCCTCACTGGTATTGGAATTGTCATTCTGATCTCCTTGGGTTCTACCTGGCGGGAAAATGGACTCTTTTGGCGAGCCGGTCTGATCTGTGCCATCATGAAAACCATTTCACCGAGCGCGGTCATTTTTGGTCCTATGATTGCGATACTCTCAGAATCTTTGCTACTTGAACTATCCGTTAGGCTATTTGGGCGCACACTCTTGGGATTTGCTTTGGGAGCAGTACTTGCCATGACCTGGAATCTATTCCAGAGGATCATCAACCTGCTGATATTTTATGGATTAAATATCATTGAGTTGTACCAGAATCTCATTCAAATGGCCCAAAAGCAGCTGCAAATTCAATCCAATATCTTGTGGTTACCATTGATCGTCTTGCTTTTGGTTTATGGTTTTTTGGGCTTTATTTCGGCCATAGTTGGCATCAGAATTGGTAAAAAGCTTCAGATTCAGCCGAAAAAGAACCCTGCGGATTCAGTCACACACATTTCTTCCAAGCCTTCCAAAAGGGTTGGATTCAATTTCCGACACAGTTTAATTTGGTTGTCTGCCAACATCACGTTGTTGATAACAGCCTTGTATCTATTGAATTACAGCAGCATGATCTACTGGGGCTCCTTCATTTTTATGCTATCCATTGTCTGGTCTGTGCGCTATCAAAGAGCGTTGCGGCAATTGTCCAAACCCGGCTTCTGGCTATTTTTTGTTTGCATCACCATGCTTACTGCCTTTGCCTTTTCAAAAGTGCAGGGAGAAAGATGGCAAGAGGGGTTGCTCATTGGTCTACAAATGAATTTTCGTGCTGTGGTGGTGGTTCTGGGATTTGCAGTACTGGGGACCGAATTATACAATCCGGTTATTCGCACCTTTTTTCTCAGCACCTCATTCAAGCAACTCCCGGCAGCACTTGAACTTTCGTTTGAAAGTCTTCCGGTAATGATAGCTGGTATACCAGATTTCAGAACTGTGTTTAAAAATCCGGTTGCCGTTATTTACCAAATAGTTTCAAGGGGGGAAGAGCGTTTGCAAGAAATTAAGCGTGAAATGAATATACTCCCAAGGGTCTATTTGTTAAGCGGGATTCTCGGTGGAGGAAAGACTACATTTGTACGAACAGTTGCGGAAATACTAAAAACCAATCACAGGAGGGTAGGTGGGATACTGTCAGTTCGCCTAACGGAAAAGGAGAAAACAATTGGGTATGATCTACTTGATTTGTCCACAGGCCAAACCGAGAAATTTCTGCGAATCGGCGATTTTCCCGGCAAGGAAAAAATTGGTCGTTATTCCATTTTCCCACAAGGAATTAGGAAGGGACAAATCGCACTTGAAAATTCATTAAAATGCCCTCTGGACCTGATTGTCGTGGATGAAGTTGGCAAACTCGAGCTTCAGGGTGACGGATGGGCAGATTCACTGCACAAACTGGTAGGAGTTACAAATGCCATACTTTTAATTACCGTCAGGGATGGTTTTGATCAAAGGGTAATTGAAAAATGGCAAATTGCAGAGTATCAAATAATTCATGTAGGCGTAACAAATCCTGAACTATTTGCCTCCCGAATTTTGATGAATTTTTCTGAAACAATTAAAGCAATACCCTGAATAATCTTGAAATTTTGTTTGGCATCGGTGTGTTAATAAAGTCATCTCCGTAAATTATAAAACGAAGGCCCATAGAGACAAGTAGCGTTGGGTCTAAATCTATCATTATGTATAATATACATTAGTTTTCTTGTTGAAAGTCCTTTCACTAATTCATTGGACCAGTAATAATTTAATAGAATAATCTTTTAAACCTGATGGAAATCATTTCTACTTTCAAATTATATATGGTTAACTTGTTTCTTCCAATAATAATTTTTAATTTTAAAT
>CAINVV010000246.1 GCA_903854235.1 uncultured Bacteroidia bacterium
ACAAAACCATTGCTCCGCTTCCGCATCCCGATATCCGGCAGGGAGAACCTTATCTGGGGGCCATTGCAAAAAAGGACATCCTGCTTCATTTCCCCTATCACTCCTTCTATCATTTCATTGACCTGTTGCGGGAAGCTTCCATCGACCCAAAAGTCACGGAGATCAAAATGACTGCCTACCGGATGGCCAAGAATTCAAACGTGATTCACGCGTTGATCAATGCCGCCAGAAATGGGAAAAAGGTCACCGTGGTTTTGGAGCTTAGGGCGCGTTTCAATGAACAGGACAACATTCAATGGGGCAATCTGCTCACCAGGGAGGGCGTTAAAGTCATACTTGGAGTACCCGGACTTAAGGTCCATTCCAAGCTTTGCCTGATTACCAGAAAAGAGGAGAAGGAACTCGTACTTTATGGTTGTATTGGAACCGGAAATTTCAACGAGATCACCTCAAAAGTCTTTTCTGACCAGATGCTCTGGACTGCCAATCCCTTGCTGACAAGGGAGGTAAGTAAAATCTTTGATTTCTTCGCGAGAAATTACAAAATTGGGCGGTATCACCACCTGCTTGTCTCTCCTTTTACGATGCGATCCAAGATGATACAGATGATCAGACAGGAGGTACAGGCGGCAAAAAATGGGATGAAAGCAGCCATTTCCATCAAATGCAACAACCTGGTAGATCTGGAAATCATTGGAAGACTCTATGATGCAGCCAAAGCGGGAGTAGAAGTCCGGCTGAATGTTAGGGGAATGTTTGCACTGGTATCCTCCTCAACGGAAGAAAACTATGCCATCAGCTCCATCGGGATCATCGACAGATATCTGGAGCACTCACGCATATACTCTTTCTACCAGGGAGGAAAAGAGAGCATGTTCATCTCTTCCGGCGACCTGATGTCCCGAAATCTGGACAGGCGGGTTGAGGTGACTGTTCCTATTTACGACCCGCAACTAAAAAAGGAGCTGAAAGGTTTTCTGGATTTGCAGTGGGCAGACAACACTTCAGCCAGAATTTTGGACAATGGGCTCACCAATCAGATCCACAACCAGGATAATTATCCGTCTGTAACTGCACAACTGGCATTTTATGAATTCCTCCAATCAGTCCGGCCGGAAAATTGAACCCAACCGACTTTTGCAAAATAATCTTGAAAACATTGGTATTCAGGAGATTGGTATTTGGAAGGAGATGGTTCTTCGGGATGATGCCCTTTTCTCTGAAATTTATTCACTGATCTATTGCGATAACCCAAGGATTGCCTGGCATGCTGCCTGGGTGACGGATCACGTTTCTGAGGCAGATCCCAAAAAGCTGGAAGCCTACGTCCCCGAGATGATTGATCATCTTCCAAATCTGACAAGTAGTTCCCTGAAGCGTCATTTTACCAGGATGTTTCTTAGCCAAAAGATACCTGAAAGTCGGCTTGGGAAGATGGTTGATACCCTTTATGACCTGCTCTCCCCTTCTGAAGCAGTGGCCGTTCGGGCCAATGCCCTTCAATTGTTGCACAACATTGCCATGAAACTACCCGAACTTCAACAGGAATTAATCAGTGTGACAGAATCGATTCTGGAAGAGGAAGTGCTTAC
>CAINVV010000247.1 GCA_903854235.1 uncultured Bacteroidia bacterium
AGCAAAAGGGAGAGACAAAGGTGATCAATACCCAGGGAGGGGCAGAACAGACCAAGTTTGATATCAATGCCACCAACTATGATGCCAACAGAAACTTTTTCCTGGGACATCATTTCTACAACACCTACGATCAGGCCTTGTCTGAAATCCCCATTCTAAAAACTTCCGTGACCATCAACAAGGTCGAGATCTGGGTGACCAACAAATCCAGCCATTTTCAGGAATCCAGAAACATCCTGGCCCTGTTGGACCTTGCAGAATACGGACAGAACAAGCAAAATCAATCGATCCCTGAATTTGGGGATACCCCCGGACTCAGCTATCCGTTCAATCAGCTGCCAAACAACAGCATCAATGGAATTTACAAGGAACTTACCGCCAATTATTCCAATATTCGGGATATCTCCAAATTGAATGAGGCGCTTAAACCACTCTCGGGAAGGGATTTTATTGCCGGACGGGATTATGAAAAAATTGAAAATGCAAGGCGCCTCGATTCGACCGAATACACCATCAACCGCCAATTGGGTTACATCTCCCTGAACATGGCCCTCAATTCCGACGAGATCCTTGCCGTTGCCTATCAATATACTGCAAACGGCAAGACTTTTCAGGTAGGTGAGTTTTCGACAGATGGAATTCAGGCTCCAAATACACTGGTCCTTAAAATGTTAAAAGGAACCAACCTGAATCCAAAATTTAAAAACTGGGACCTGATGATGAAAAACATCTACAATATTCAGGCGCAAAGACTCTCCAGTGAACAGTTTAAAATGGATGTCCTCTATCGGAACAATGCCTCAGGAACAGATTTGAATTACCTGCCAGACGGTCCCCTGAAGGAGAAGAACCTGCTCAATGTGATGAACCTAGATAATCTGAACAGTCAACAAGACCCCTATCCGGATGGTATTTTCGACTTTATAGACCGTGTCACTGTGGATGCCCAAAAGGGTCGGATCATCTTTCCAGTCGTTCAGCCCTTTGGTTCAAACCTGGAAAAAAAATTCAACGGGGATGCCAGTGCCGTCAAAAAATATGTATTCACCTCGCTCTACAACGATACCAAAACTGCAGCAGAGCAGGATGCTGAAAAAAATAAGTACCACCTGAAAGGAAGTTACAAGGGGCTTTCCAATTCTGAAATATCCCTGGATGCCATCAACATCGCCAGAGGATCCGTCAAGGTGATGGCAGGGGGCATGCAGCTTCAGGAGGATGTGGACTACATCGTCGACTATACCCAGGGCAGGGTCAAGGTGATAAATCAGGGATTGCTTCAATCCGGCACTCCCATTACGATCACGACAGAGAGCCAGGATCTGATCAGCATGCAGCGCAAGACGATGCTGGGAACCCACCTGAACTACGAGATCAGTAAAAATTTCAACATCGGCTCCACGGTGATGTACCTGCTCGAAAAACCGCTTACCCAAAAAGTGAACTACGGCGACGATCCTATTGCCAATACGATGCTCGGATTCAACGGAAGTTACAGTTCCTCTTCTCCCTTTATCACCAAGATGGTCAATGCGCTCCCTTTCATTCACACGAAAGAGGAATCTAAAATTGCCATCGAAATGGAGTGGGCCCGACTATTTCCCGGACACTCAAAAGCTATTTCGAAAGAGGGAGCCGTCTACCTGGATGACTTCGAAGGAACCGTTACACCCATCAACCTGAAATCTTTTGTGGGTTGGTCGCTCGCCAGTACTCCGCAGGGAAACGACCAGTTTCCGGAAGGAAATCTGATCAACGACCTGGCCTATGGCTACAACAGGGCACTGTTATCCTGGTACATCATCGACCCTTTTATGCAAAGAAGCACGGCCCCTTCATACCTGTTACAGGAAAATAAACTGGATGATCAACGCGTCAGGGAGGTCTTTCAGGCAGAAATATTCCCCAACCGGCAAAATCTGGTAGGAGAACCTACCAATATTCCGACCCTCGACCTGGCTTTCTACCCAGATGAACGCGGTCCTTACAATTACGATTCGAATCCGTCTGCTTTCTCATCTGGCGTGGCAAAGGATGGGACACTGGCCAAGCCTGAAAGCAGGTGGGGCGGTATTATGCGTAAAATTGATACCAGCGACTTCGAAGCCACCAATGTGGAGTTCATCGAATTCTGGATGATGGATCCTTTCGCCGAAGACAAGGCGGGAGATGAAAATCCCGGCGGCAACCTGGTTTTTCACCTGGGTTCTGTCTCTGAGGACATTCTACGCGATGGAAGAAAATCGTTTGAACACGGCCTTCCTTCCAACGGCGATTACACGAACATGGACATCACCACCTGGGGACGTGTTTCCAAACAGCAATCCCTGGTCAAGGCATTTGACAATTCCGCCCAGGCCAGAGTTTACCAGGATATCGGTCTGGATGGACTCAATTCAAAAGACGAAAAAATATTTTACCAGAAATTTCTGGCCTCCTTACTTCCACTGGTAGATGCAACTGCCTATGCGCAGGCTGAAAAGGATCCATCCAGTGATGATTTTCACTACTTCAGAGGCAGTGACTTTGATTCTCAGAAAAAAGATCTGCTGGATCGTTACAAATTCTTCAGCAATACGGAAGGGAACTCTCCCACCAACGAACAGTCTACGGAGAGTTATCCGACTGCAGCAACCTCCATACCGGACGTGGAAGATATCAATGATGACAATACACTGAGTGAAAATGAGGCCTATTTTCAGTACAATCTTAAGATCGACCGGGCCAACATGGTATTGGGCAAGAATTACATCTCAGACATCAAGACCTCTGACGTAACCCTCAAAAGCGGTAAAAAATCATCCATTACCTGGTATCAGTTCAAGGTTCCTGTTTCAGAACCTAGCAAAACAATTGGCTCGATCAGTGACTTTAGATCGATTCGTTTCATGAGGATGCTGGTCAACGGTTGGAAAAAACCTGTCGTTCTTCGCTTTGCCACCCTTGACCTTGTCAGAACCAACTGGAGAAGATACGAAAAGAGCCTCAATCCCGATGGAACACCCTCCTCCGTCTCTACCCAACTTGACCTTTCTGCGGTAAACATAGAGGAGAACAGTAACCGCAAGCCCATCAACTACGTTTTACCTCCCGGTGTTGACAGGGTCATTGACCCCTCGAATGCACAACTGAGGCAACTGAACGAACAATCGATGGTGATGAAGGTCTCTGACATCGAACCCGGTGAGGCAAAAGCTGCCTATAAATCGACAGCTGTCGACCTCAGGCGGTACCGAAACCTGAAACTCGAGGTCCACGCCGAAAAATTGGACAATGCCCCGTTGAGGGACAATGAATTGTCCCTTTTCATCCGGATTGGTTCCGACTTCCTTTACAATTACTACGAGTATGAGATTCCGCTGAAGCTGACACCTCCTGGTTATTACGACAATTCCAAGGAGAGCGACAGATACATCGTCTGGCCCACTGAAAACCACGTCTACATACCACTCGACCTTCTTCCGCAACTGAAACTTCAACGCAATTCAGAGATGCATGCTCAGGGCTCGACCTTGGGAATGGGGGACATTTTTGAGCAGGTTCATCAGGGTGTAAACAACAACCAGAACATGATCAAGATCAAGGGAAATCCGGATCTGTCGGAGGTCAATATCATGATGATCGGAATCGGAAACAGGAAAGGGCATACCACCGGCAGTCGCTCCGCCGAAGTCTGGGTGAACGAACTGCGACTGACCAACTTTGAGGAAAATGGCGGTTGGGCAGCCATTGGCCGCGTATCCGGTAACCTGGCCGATTTGGGTACCTACTCCTTTGCCGGCAGAATGACCACCTCCGGATTTGGGGATATCGATTCCAAGATGTCTAACCGATCCATCAACGACACCAAAGAGTACGACATCTCCACCAACCTTGAACTGGGTAAGTTTTTTAATCCTGCATCAGGGATCAAAATTCCGATGTACATGAGTTTTTCGAAGTCGATTGCCACTCCCGAATATTCGCCTGTCGATAAGGATGTCAAACTCGCAGACGTTCTGAACAATGCTGCCACCAAATCAGAGCGCGACTCCATCAAAAAAATGTCACAGGATTACAACATCCGGAAAAGCATCAATTTCACCAATGTCCAGATCGATAAAACGAACAAATCGTCAGAAAGCAGATTCTATGACCTCTCCAACCTCTCTTTTTCCTATTCTTACAACCAATTCCAGCATGGGGATGTAAACACCCTGATTGAAAGAACGGACAATACCCGAACCCTGTTAAACTACCATTTCAATGGAAAGCCCAAATCGATCGATCCATTCAAAAACATCTCCTTTTTGAAAGCAAAACCGCTGGAATTGATCAGGGACTTTAACTTTAACTTCAAACCGGCACAGATCTCCTTCCGTTCGGATATGAATGACCTGAAGAGTGAGCTTCAGTACAGGAACATCACCAATCCCGATTTTATCCTTCCGGTCTCCTACCAAAAAGATTACACCTGGAACCGCTATTACGATTTGAGATTCGATCTGACAAGAAGTTTGAAAATCGATTTTTCGGCTGTCAATGCGTCACGTATTGGGGATCCTACAAAGGTTACGCTGAATAACCAATCCGATTATGCGGCAAGACGCGACACGATCTGGAAATCGATCCTGGAAGGTGGAAAGAATACCCACTATCACCACACCTGGAACGCGACCTATACCGTCCCAATCAATAAATTGCCGTTGCTTGACTGGACCTCCGCCTCTGTCGTTTACCAGGCTGGATACGACTGGAATCTGGCTCCTGTGACCACTGGAAATTATATCGTTGGAAATTCGATCAGCAACATGAGTTCGCTCCAGGTGAATGGGCAACTGGATTTCCTGAAAATTTACAACAAGGTGCCTTTCCTTCGCGGCGTCAACCAAAAATATGGTGAATTCAGCAGGGGAAGAAGAGAGGTGCAGGAAAACAGGCAAAGAAATCAGACAGGTCAAAAACCTGCCGCATCCCAAAAATATACAGAGCAAAATCTGAAACTCAGAAAGAATGCCCCCTACTCATTTTTCCACAAACTTGGTTCATCCGTCGTGATGGTGAAGGTCACTGACAAGAGTGGCAAGCCAGTCACAGGTCAGGTAAAAATTGTAAACGATAACCGGGTAATCTTTACTCCATTGGCAGATTGTCCAGCCGCCTCTGTCGAGATAACCGCAAAAAAAGAGAATAAAACGCCCATGGCCCTGCATTTGAGTGAGCTCACTGCCCGATTCCTGATGATGCTCTACAATGTAAATATCTCCTACAGTGAAAATGGTGGAACCTCCCTTTTCGGTTATCTGCCCGGAAGCACTGCTTTTGGTCTCAACAGTTACCCAAATGCAAATGGTTCATCCCTGGCTCCAGGTCTGCCATTCATCCTCGGTCACCAGGATGACAATTTTGGCCTTCTGGCTGCCAATAAAAACTGGGTCACCAAAGATACCATCATGAGCAAACCTTACACCATGAGCCACAACACCAGGCTCAATATTCGTGCAAAGATTGTTCCGATTCCGGACCTGAAAATTGATTTGACCGCCAACAGGATTTTCGCAAAAAATGCCTCTGAATTCCTCATCTACAATGCAACCAACGGATGGGATACTTACAACAACTCCTTCAACGGAAACTTCAGTATGTCGGTCATCTCCATTGGAACCTCCTTCGAAAAACTGGGTAAGGCCTTCGTCCAGGATTCAAAGGGATGGACCAACTTCCAGTCAAACAGGAGTATCATTGCAAAGCGACTGGATCAATCCAGAATTCCAAATGGAGGGTTTAACTACCAACCTGGCATCATCGATCCTACCACCGGCTTCCCGACCGGCTATGGTCCAACCTCCCAGGAAGTGTTGATTCCGGCATTTTTCGCAGCATATACCGGTCAAAGTGCCAAGAAAGTGGAACTCACACCTTTCCCGTCGGCAAAATTTATGCTTCCCAACTGGCGGATTCAGTATTCCGGCGCTGTCAACAAAATCGATATCCTGAAGGATGTGATGAAATCCATGAACATCATGCACGATTACAGATCCACCTACAATGTCGGATCCTACCAGTCGAACCTTAATTACGAAACAGCCGGCGATGGATTTGGCTATGTCAGGGATGCCCAAAACAACTTCATGTCTTTCCAGGACATCACTGCTGTCAACATTACGGAAACTTTCAACCCTTTGTTAGACATTGACATTACCTGGCTAAATAACTTCACCTCCCGCTTTGAATACCGGAAATCACGAAACATAACCTTGAGTCTGACAAACAATCAGTCGACGGAGATGTACAACAACGAGGCAAGCGTTGGATTGGGTTATCGTTTCGAAAACATGAAACTCTTTCTTAAAACGAAGACCAAATCGAAAACACTAAACAACGACCTCAACATCAGGGCCGACGTTACCTATGGCAAGAATAAAACCATCCTTCGCAAACTGGTGGAAGCCAACGACCAGCTCACAGCAGGACAGGATGCCCTCTCCATCAAATTCTCGGCAGACTACAACCTCAGCGAAATTTTCATCGTCCGCTTTTTCTACGACAGAATCGTGAACAACCCATACATCTCCAATGCTTACCGAACTACCAATTCAAACATTGGGGTAAGCTTCAGGTTCACTTTGTTGCAATAAGCAAAGAGTGGGAGATGGGGTGAGGAAGAGAGGTGGAGAATTCCAAAATCGAAAATCGAAAATTATGTTGTTGCGTTGCGACAAACCCGGACGGATCGAAGCAGGCTGTGACGAGGCAGGCAGGGGTTGTCTTGCCGGTCCGGTATTTGCAGCAGCTGTGATTCTTCCCGAAAATTTCACTTCCGGTATTTTGAATGATTCGAAACAACTGACAGAAAAACAGCGGTACTCGCTGAGGGAGCTGATCCTAAAGGAGGCCCTTTCCTGGGCGGTAGGCATCTGTGACCAAACCGAGATCGACCAAATCAACATACTAAACGCCTCCATCCTGGCCATGCACAAGGCTTTGGAGAAGTTGAGCCTGACTCCGCAACACGTTTTGGTCGACGGAAACAGGTTCAAATCCTACAAGGAGATACCACATACCTGTTTTGTGAAGGGTGATGGCCGGTTTATGTCGATTGCAGCAGCGTCGGTTCTTGCGAAAACCTACCGGGATGATTACATGATGAAAATTCACGCCGATTTTCCAGGGTACGGATGGGACAAAAACAAGGGTTATCCCACGGAAAAACACCGGCAGGCCATATCACTTTTGGGCATCACAGAACATCATAGAAAAAGTTTCAGGCTGACGGATGCTCAGCTGAAACTTTCCTTGTAATTTTTGTTGAATGACTACAGCGCAATCGGAATTCCGCGGTAAAAATCCAGAATTTTGGATCTGAAGATGAATTCGTATTTTGCGCTGAGCAAGTCCGAAGAGGCCTTTACCAGATTGGTTTTAGCAGTATTGTATTCAACCGCATTCACCATCCCGACATTAAATTTTTCTTCTGAATAACGGAAGGCTTCGCGCATGGAGGTAACTGCTTTCTCGGTAGATTTAAATTTGTTGAAGGAGGTAATGGCAGTAGTCTGCGCCGTTTCGATCTCCTGTCTCAACAATTTTTTGGCACCTTCCAGATCAAGTTGGGTATTCATCACCTGAATCTTGGCATTGTCTACCTGCAGTTTGGTCATAAAACGGTTAAAGATGGGAATGTTCATCTGGAAGCCCAATCCTTTACGCTGATTGTTGCTAAGCTGGTCGCTGAAGCTGATGCTCGCGCCCTTGAGGTCGGTATATTTGTTGTTGTAAAGATTATAGTAGTTGGCATAGAAGGATAGCGTAGGGAAGAAGACTCCCTGAGCCATCTTCAGTTGATATTGCGTACTCTGGAAACGGAATTCTGCACCCCTGATTTCAGGCCGTTGTTTCAAGGCTGTCAGGTAAACATCCTGTGCAGAAATGACGGAAGCCTGTGCATTTACTTCTGGCAGGGCGGGTATCTCGACATCAAACTTATCGGTGTATACCAATTCCAGCATCTGTGCCAGTTTCAGTTTAGCCAGTTGCAACTGACTTTTTGCATTCACCAGATTCAGTTCCTCTCTGGCTGCCTGGGCCTCAATCTCCAGCAAGGCACCACTTGCCAGACTTCCGGCATTCACCTTCTCCGTGGATTGTTTCAGTTGCTGATGGGTAATATCCAACTGGTCTTCGGAAACTTTAACCAACTCTTTGGCAAAGAGTATTTCGAGAAAGGTAGAGGCAATGTTGAGTGAGAGATCATCCTTGGCCTTGGCCAGATCTTCAAAACTTGCCTTCAGATCCAACTCTCCTTTCCGGATCGAGTTATTGACCTGCATCCCCTGGAAAATGGTCACCTGAGTCCCCAATCCGAAATCAGTCTGGGAAGAGTTGACATTTTCATAGGTGTTCAGGTAGGTAAGGGACCTTCCGTAATTCAGGTTCTGAGAGACCTGACCACTCAGGTTTGGCAACCTGGTTCCCTTTTTCTCCTTGAGATTATTCATCTGATATTGCGTATTCAACTGGCTCTGCTTGATCTGAATGTTGTTGTCGTGCGCATAGGTAATGCATTTGTCAAGCGTCCACAACTCCTGTGCGTGAAGCGTGGCAAAAAGAGCCAGCAACAGCAGGTAAGCCAGGGTGAAAATTGTTCGTATCATGGTATTCAAATTTTTATACTAAGTTACCTCTTTTCGTTCGAATAAATATTTTTTTTTCGGTTCCCAAGGAAATGGTTGGTTGAATTGCCCGATCACAAAACTGAACAATTGAATCAGGCAGCCCACGCTATTTCTTTTCTTCAGGTTTTTTGGTAGGATCGATCTGGTTGCCCTTGATTTTATCCTCTTTCTTGATACCTGAAACGATTTCAATGTTGATCCCGTCTGATAATCCGGTTTTCACGAATCTCTTCTCATATTTATCCGTCGACTTTTCAACCTCCACATAAGCTGAATCGTGCGCAAATTTGAGCAAGCCCTCCGGGATGGTCAGCACACTGTCACGCCGATCCAGCACGATATTCGCATTGGCACTGTATCCGGAACGGATGAACTGGTCCTTTTTCAACAAGACGTCAGCCTTGATTTCGAACTGAATGGCTCCGTTTTCTACCTTGCCTTTTGGTGCAATGTATTTCAGAATAGCATTGAATTTTTGGTTGTCAATGGCGCCAATTGTAAGTTCAATATTCATCCCTTCCTTGATTTTGCCAACTTCCGTTTCGTCCACTTTCCCGAGGAAGATCATGTCATTCATGTCGGCTACGATGGCAATGGTCGTTCCTGCGTTGAAAGTATTCGCTTGTATGACAGAGAATCCTTCCTTCACCGGAACATCCAGTACCATTCCGTTGATGGTGGAACGAATCAGCGTGTTGGTCGTTTTGGCAGAATTTTTAGTCACCCCTTTGCGGATCAGTTCCAGGTTGTTCTCTGCCGATTCCACCTCCTCACGAGAGGAGTTGAAAGTGAGTCTGGCCTTTTGATATTCCTCTTTTGAGGTGACTTTTTTCTCAAACAGGGTCGTCTGACGTTCGTAGTCTATTTTGGCATCTTCGTAATTCAATTGGGCTCTTTTAACGCGTGATTCTGCGTTGTTGAGGGTAACCATATCCGGAATGATGTTGATCTGAGCCATTACGTCATCCTTATGAACCATCTGTCCTGCTTCAAGATAGACTTTTTCGATAATCCCGGATACCTGAGGCTTGATCTCGATCTCTTTCCTTGGCTGAACGGTACCCGTTGCAACTGTTTTCTTGATGATACTGTTGATGGATCCGCTCTTTATTTCAAACTTATCAGGTACTTTCTGCGATTTCTTGTATAAAAACACCAACGTCCCGATGAAGAGAATGGCGATTAAAACGAGTCCTAAAATTTTAAAGAATTTTTTCATGGCAACCTTTGATTTGTATTTTTAATCTTCGTCTGTTAATTTCTATTTACTATAATATATTTCCTGTTCTTGTTCAATTTATGGTTCAAAGCTACTTCTCTTCCGGTCTCCCGGTCCCAAAGCCTCCTGTTCGTTTTTTCAAGGCGTTCATCCTCATTCTTCCCGCAACGCCTCAATCG
>CAINVV010000248.1 GCA_903854235.1 uncultured Bacteroidia bacterium
AAGATCAAGTCCGCAGATCTGGTTGCCAATACGAAACTAACGAACGCTGAGTTACTTTTGGCCAAATTGAATGCAGACAAAACCAAACTGGAAGAAGATTTCAACAGATTGCTGGCTTCCGGGGATATCAACGTAAACAAACTGAAGTATTCGGAGGGCATCTCGGATTTCAAGGAGGCCCTGAAGCTTAAACCTGAAGACAAAAATGCAAAGATCAAGCTAGCCAACGCTGAGCAGCTTTTGGAAAAACTCATTACATACAAGGCTGAGCAAGAGGCGGAATTTGTCCGTTTGTTGGCCTCTGGTGATGAGCAGGTTAAAAATCAGAAGTATACGGAAGCCATTGGAACATTCAAAAGTGCCCTTGTGATGAAACCCGGCAACGAGGTGGCTGCAGAAAAACTGGCCGGAGCGGAGCAATTTTTGGCGAAAGTCAATGCGGATAGAGCCAACCAGGAGGCGGAATTTACTCGTTTACTAACTTTGGGAGATGAAAATGTAGCCCGGCAGAAGTTCGCCGATGGGATTGCCAACTTTAAGGAGGCCTTGAAAATCAAGCCTGACAATAAAATAGCAGCAGCCAGATTGACAGGTGCCGAGCAAATGCTAGCCAAATTAAATGCCGACCGGGAAAAGCTGGATGCAGATTTTGCCCATCTGATCGCTGCGGGTGACGAAAACGTATCTGCCCTCAAATATGGGGGAGCCATCACCAATTTCAAGGGGGCACTCGCCTTGAAGCCCGGGAATACAATTGCCATAGAAAAGCTGGACCAAGCCGAGAAGTTATTGGCTCGGGTGGTAGCAGACAAAGCAGCTTTGGAGGCCAATTTCAACAGCTTAATGTCAAGTGGTGATGCCAATGTTATTGTTCAGAAATATTTAGAAGCCGTTGAAAATTTCAAGGGGGCACTTGGTTTGAAACCGGAAGACAAAGTGGCCAAGATGAGATTGGCCAATGCCGAACAGTTGCTGGCCAAAGTGAATGCAGAAAAGGCCAGACAGGAGGCAGAATTTGTTCGCTTACTGATGGCAGGCGATGCCAGTGTGGCAAATCAAAAATATTCTGAGGCCATCGTTGATTTTAAAGAGGCGTTGAAAATCAAACCGGCTGATTCTGTGGCACAGTCAAAGCTCACTGAGGCAGAAAAATTACTCGTTCAATTGCTTGCAGAAAAGCAGAAGAAGGAGGACGAAGCCAGGATGCAGGCCGAAAAGCAGAAGAAATACAAGGAAGCCATCGGCAGGGCAGATCAGTTGTTTGCAATCAAGGTTTATCCGGAGGCCAAAATTCAGTACCTTGATGCGATACACATTTCGGATGCCGAAAAATATCCGGTTCAAAGAATAGTCGAAATTGACTCTTTGCTTGCACAACAGGTCAGGGAAAGGCTCCTTGCCCAGAAACATACGGAAGAGCAACGTAAAATGCAGGATGAAGGCAGCTATCAAAAAAACATACAGACCGGTGATCTGAATTTTGCCAAATCACTTTGGACTGTCGCAACCTTTTACTACGAGGAGGCTTTGAAATACAAAAGTGGTGACAAATATGCGCTGGATCGGATTGAAAGCTGCAGGAAGATGATCGACAGCAATATCTCCTTAGAAAGAATGCAGGAATACACAGCTTATGTAAAGCATGCGGATGAAGATCTTCAGGCCAAAAAATTTAGTTCCTCCCGATTTTACTATGGAAAGGCTTCTGCCATTCTTCCCTGGGAAAAGTATCCGATAGAGCAATTGAAATTGGTCGAAAAATTGATATCTTCAACAGATGTTAACGGCATCGAAGGACAATATTTTGATGCAGTTAAAAAAGCAGACGATGCAGTGGTCCAAAAGAGTTTTGCCGTGGCCCGTTTTTATTATCAAAAAGCCATTTCACTCAAACCGGAAGAGGAGTATGCGAAGCAACAATTAAAAAGATTATCGTCCGAAAATTAAAACAATTTGTGTTGGTTTTCGTAGTAAACAATAGATTCCGGATAGGTTCTGAACAATATCAATAATTATGTTGTTAAAGAATTTTATACCTTGTAGCAGATAAAGACCGTACCGATGACAGATAAAATATATGTTCCGGCAGATTACATCCCCGTATTGATTCAATCGCTGGTTGCTTTTGGTTTTGTGGCCCTTACCATGTTTGCTACACACTTCATATCCAGCAAACGAAAAAGAATCAGGACTTTGCGAAAGGACGAGAATTTCGAGTGTGGGATAGAGGTTCAGGGGAATGCCAGATTTCCATTCTCAGTGAAATATTTCCTGGTGGCTATATTATTTGTACTTTTTGATGTGGAAATTATCTTTTTCTATCCCTGGGCCATTAATTTTCTAACGATGGCCTGGCGTGAATTTTTTGCAATGCTGCTCTTTGTAGCCCTGCTTCTTTTTGGTTTTTACTACATCTATGAGAAAGGTGCACTGGAGTGGAACAACGACGAATAAAAATTTTTAAAAGTTTGCATCATGTCTCAATATAACCTTGTTGATCCGCCGGAAGGATATTCAGCCCCCGGCTTTTTTGCCACTAGCCTCGATCGTGTGGTGGGGTTGGCCAGAAAGAACTCCATCTGGCCATTGCCCTTTGCGACCTCTTGCTGTGGAATAGAATTTATGGCGACCATGGGTGCCAATTACGATTTGGCACGTTTTGGTTCGGAGCGACTGAGTTTTTCTCCCCGTCAGGCAGATTTGCTGATGGTGATGGGTACTATTGCAAAAAAAATGGGGCCCATCGTCAATCAAGTATACGAACAAATGGCCGAACCTAGATGGGTTCTGGCAGTTGGTGCCTGTGCTTCAAGTGGAGGCATTTTTGATACCTACAGCGTATTACAGGGTATTGACGAAGTCGTTCCCGTCGACGTGTATGTGCCCGGTTGTCCGCCACGCCCGGAACAGATTTTGGATGGTTTTATTAAAATACAGGAGTTGGTTGGCAAGGAATCTCTTCGCAGAAGATATTCACCCGAATACCGTGCCCTGCTTGAAAAATACGGAATAAGATAGCCCATGGAGCAACCAATGATTCAAAATATTCTGCTTGATAAATTTCAGCATGAGGTCATCAACATCGATGAAAGCTCTGACATGCTCACCGTGACAGTCAGGAAACAAGCCATTGTGGAGGTGATCGGATTTCTGAAGGAGGAGCTTGGCTATCTCTTTTTGACGGATCTTTGCGGAATTCATTACCCGGATCAGGAACTGGCTTTGGGGGTAGTTTATCACCTTCATAATTTCCAGACCAACACGAGAATCCGGGTGAAGACCTTTACCTCTGTGGCTACCCCTGAAATTTCCACGTTGACAGACCTGTTCTCTGCTGCGAACTGGATGGAGCGTGAAACGTACGATTTTTTCGGGATCATTTTTACTGGTCACCCAAATCTGATCCGTATATTGAATGTAGAATACCTGGACTACTTCCCGCTTCGCAAGGAGTATCCATTGGAAGATCAAACCAGAACCGACAAGGATAACCGTTTTTTTGGAAGATAATCCGTTATGGAACATTTAGGAAAAGAACATATTTTGATCCGGCCTGAAGATTACGACAAAAACTTCAGTACTTTGAATTTGGGTCCTACCCATCCCGCTACACATGGCATCTTCCAAAACATTCTGACCATGAACGGCGAGACCATCATCGATGCCGAGCAAACCGTCGGGTACATCCACAGGGCTTTCGAGAAGCTGGCCGAAAGAAGGGCATTCTACCAAATCACCACCCTGACAGACCGGCTCAACTATTGCTCTTCTCCCATCAACAACATTGGCTGGCAGATGACAGTTGAAAAATTACTTGGCGTGGAAACATCCAAGCGAATCGATTACATGCGGATCATCATCATGGAACTGGCCAGGATTTCTGACCATTTGATTTGCAACAGCGTCATTGGTGTTGATAGCGGAGCGCTGACAGGCTTTGTCTACGTCTTTCAGGAAAGGGAAAAGATTTACGAAATTTATGAAGAGATCTGCGGGGCGCGTCTGACTACCAACCTGGGAAGAATCGGCGGATTTGAAAGAGATTTTACACCTGCGGTCATCCATAAGATCAAGGAGTTTATTGCGCATCTGCCCAAGGTGATCAAACAATTTGAGGACCTGTTGCTTCGAAACCGGATTTTTATGGACAGGACCATCAACGTGGGTGGCATAACCGCCGATCGGGCCCTGAATTATGGTTTCACAGGACCGTGCTTGCGGGCTGCGGGGGTCGACTATGATGTGAGGGTGATGAAGCCTTATTCTTCCTACGGTGATTTTGATTTCACCATCCCGGTAGGGACACAGGGTGATACCTATGATCGTTTTTGTGTCAGGCAGGAGGAGATCTGGCAGAGCATCAAGCTGATCAATAATGCCCTTGAAAACCTCCCGGAAGGTAGTTTCCATATGGAGGTACCTGAATTTTATCTTCCTGCAAAAGAGGAAGTTTACAGCAAAATGGAGTCACTCATCTGGCATTTTAAAATCGTGATGGGCGAAATGGATGTCCCAGTAGGGGAGGTGTATCATTCGGTCGAGGGTGGAAATGGGGAACTTGGCTTTTATCTTGTAAGCGATGGTGGAAGAACACCTTTCAGGCTGCATTTCCGTCGTCCCTGTTTCATTTATTACCAGGCATTTCCAGAAATGGTTAAGGGATCGTTCCTTTCGGATGCAATTCTGACCATGAGCAGCATGAATGTGATTGCGGGGGAGTTAGATGCGTGAGAAAGGCAAAAGTAAAAGGGCTAATAGCTAAAAGCAAAAAAATAATAAAGATCAGATTCAAAAGATCATGTTAGATAAAAAAATAAATCATCCGCTGCACGTGAAGGAGAACAGCAAAATCAGTTTTTCTGAGGCCACCTTGGCCAAGGCTAAACAGATCATTGCCCGTTATCCTGCCGGAAGGGAGAAATCGGCGCTTTTGCCATTGCTTCACATTGCCCAGGAGGAGTTCGAAGGTTATTTGAGTGCGGATGTTATGGATTATGTTGCTTCTTTGTTGAATATTCAGCCTATTGAAGTTTATGAAGTTGCAACATTTTATTCCCAATATTACCTCGAAAAGGTGGGGAAGAATGTGATCGAAATCTGCCGGACGGGTCCTTGTGCCATTTGCGGTGGAGAGGCGATTCAGGCTTACCTGGAAAAGAAGCTGGCCATCAAGACCGGAGAGACAACGCCAGATGGATTGTTTACACTGAAGGCTGTTGAATGTCTTGGTGCTTGTGGTTCTGCACCGGTGATGCAAATAAATACCGAGTTTTACGAATTTTTGACAAAGGAGAAAATTGATTCGATACTTGCCGATTTAACGCTGAAAGCGAAAGAGGACAAGCCCGAAAAATCGCTATGGAAAGAAAAATTCTTTTAAATAATATTGCTGTTCCCGGGATTCGGACCTTCGAGGTATTTCGCTCAACAGGCGGATACCTGTCGGTAGAGAAAGCCTTGAAGGAGATGACCCCCGACGAAGTGGTGGAGGAGGTCAAGATGTCAGGATTGCGCGGTCGTGGTGGAGCCGGATTTCCTGCCGGGATGAAATGGAGCTTCATCGACAAAAAGTCGGGCAATCCCAGGTACCTCATTTGCAATGCAGATGAGAGCGAGCCCGGCACTTTCAAGGACCGTTACCTGATGGAGAAGATACCCCATCTGTTGATTGAGGGGATGATCTGCTCTTGTTATGCCCTGGGTGCCAATACTGGTTACATCTATGTCAGGGGGGAATACAAATACATCATCGGTATTCTCAACGAGGCACTCCGTGAAACCTATGCAGCGGGATTTCTCGGCACCAATATTTTAGGGACCGGTTACAACCTGGACATCATTGTTCACTCGGGAGCCGGAGCCTACATCTGCGGGGAAGAGACAGCCCTGATCGAATCGCTGGAAGGGAAGCGCGGAAATCCCCGGATCAAGCCCCCATTCCCGGCCGTCGTTGGTTTGTACGGATGTCCGACGGTTGTGAACAATGTGGAGACGCTCGCAAACATCGGATACATCGTGAACAACGGAGGAAACGAATATGCACAATACGGTGTTGGGAAAAGCACCGGGACCAAACTTATATCTGCCTGTGGAAATATCAACCATCCGGGCGTTTATGAGATCGAATTTGGATTGACTGTCAGGGAATTCCTCTTCGATGAAAAATATTGCGGAGGTATCAAGGACGGCAGGAAGCTGAAAGCAGTCATAGCCGGCGGATCGTCCGTCCCGATTCTCCCTGGGGAGCTGATTTTAAAGACGGCAGCCGGAGAAGAAAGGCTGATGACCTATGAATCCCTCGCCGAGGGTGGATTTGTGAGTGGTACCATGCTCGGATCAGGTGGTTTCATCGTCTTTGACGAAGATGCCTGTATCGTAAGAAATACCTGGAACCTGGCGCGGTTTTATCACCACGAATCGTGTGGACAGTGCTCTCCCTGCCGGGAAGGCACTGGATGGATGGAGAGCGTCCTCCACCGGATCGAAAACGGACAGGGTCGTAGCAAGGACATTGACCTGCTCGTGAGCATAGCGTCAAAAATTGAGGGCAATACCATCTGTCCACTGGGGGATGCCGCAGCCTGGCCCATCGCCAGTGCCATCCGTCACTTCCGTCATGAGTTTGAGGAGCACATTCAAAATCCGGAGCAATGCAGCCTCCATAGAATGGAAGAATTTGAAAATTTGAAAATTTGAAAATGACTGGATAGCCGAAATTCGAAATTCGAAAATTGCTGTTTAGTGAACAAAAAAAACATATAACATTTGAGATGCTGAAGGTCACAATTGATAATCACACGATAGAGGTAGAAGAAGGGACCACCATTCTGCAGGCAGCCCGCATGATTGGAGGTGCCGTAGTGCCGCCTGCCATGTGTTATTATTCCAAGCTGAAGGATTCCGGCGGCAAGTGCAGAACCTGCCTGGTGAAGGTAGCCCAGGGCTCAGCAAGGGATCCGCGACCAATGCCCAAACTGGTTGCTTCGTGCCGAACCCCTGTGGCAGATGGCATGGTTGTACAAAATATGACTTCCCCGGAGGTGATTGATACCAGAAAAGCCATCGTCGAATTCCTGTTGATCAACCATCCGCTCGATTGTCCGGTTTGCGACCAGGCCGGCGAATGCGACCTGCAGAATCTGAGTTATGCAAATGGCAGAGAGGAATCACGATTTGAAGAAGCCAAAAGAAGTTTCAAGGTAGTGGATATTGGAGACAAGATTCAGCTGCACATGAACCGATGCATCTTGTGCTACAGGTGTGTGTATGCCGCCAATCAACTGACTGACAATAGATCTCACGGCATTCTTTACAGGGGGGATGTATCAGAGATTTCCACCTACATTCAAACCGATATTACCAACGATTTTTCCGGAAACATGATCGATGTTTGTCCGGTGGGCGCGCTCACAGACAAGACCTTCCGGTTCAAAAATCGCGTTTGGTTCCTTAATCCCATGAATGCCAGCCGCTCCTGCAGCAAATGCTCAGGCAAGGTAACTGCATGGCTGCGTGGTGAGGAGATCTACAGGGTAACAGGCCGCAAGGATCAGTTTGGCGAAGTGGAAGAGTTTATCTGCAATGAATGCAGGTTTGATAAAAAAGAAAAATCCGACTGGACCATCGAATCTCCCAGAAATATCAAAAGGGCATCGGTGATCAGCCAGAACCACTACCTGCAGGCAAAGAAACCTTCTGTCATTCTCCCGTTGGAAAACAGAACGGTAAGCCTGGAGGAGTTCGAAAAAGAGAATACTAACGAAAAACAATCCTAAATTATGGATGGCAACTACATCCTCTATAAATTTATACTTGCTTCAGTCATTCTTCTGATCAGTTTGTAGTGGCGATGTACTCCACCTTGCTGGAAAGGAAGGTGGCCGGATTCATCCAGGACCGCCTGGGGCCAAACAGAGCCGGTATTGGCGGTATCTTTCAACCACTTGCCGATGGTCTGAAGCTCTTTTTTAAAGAGGAGTTTATGCCGGGAACGGCAGACAAGTTTCTCTACATTCTTGGACCTTCGCTTACGATGATGATAGCCCTGCTGACCAGTGCCGTCATTCCCTGGGGAGATAGTTTCGCGATCAACGGTACCTTGTATTCCTTGCAGGTGGCGGATGTTAACGTGGGAGTGCTCTATGTTTTTGCCATTCTCTCCATTGGCGTTTACGGCATCATGATCGGGGGCTGGGCCTCCAACAACAAATATGCGCTGATAGGTGCGGTCCGTGCCGCTTCCCAGATGATCAGCTACGAACTGGCCATGAGCATGGCCATCATCGCCATCGTGATGATGAGCGGTACCCTGAGCCTGAAAGATATAGTAGAACAACAACATGGTATGAACTGGAACATCTGGTACCAACCGCTTGGCTTCCTCATTTTCATTGTCTGTGCCTTTGCCGAATGCAACCGATCTCCCTTCGACCTTCCCGAATGCGAAACAGAGCTGATAGGCGGTTATCATACCGAATACAGCAGCATGAAGCTGGGTTTTTACCTCTTTGCCGAATACATCAACATGTTTATCTCCTCGGCCATGATTGCAACCCTCTTCTTCGGAGGATACAACTTTCCGTTCATGGATTCGCTCAGCCTTTCGCACAATGCCCTGACCATCATAGGATCCATCGTTTTGTTTACCAAAATTCTGTTCTTTATATTTTTCTTCATGTGGGTGCGCTGGACCCTTCCAAGGTTCAGATACGATCAATTGATGCGGCTGGGCTGGAAGACGTTACTGCCTTTGGCTATTGTTAACATTTTGATCACCGGTTTTGTGATCATGATCAAACACCACTTGTAACCATGACAGTTAAAACCTACACAGGTTCCTTATCCGGACGGAGCAAAGTCGTTTCAAACAAACAGATGACTTTTGCCGAACGTATTTACCTGCCTGCCATTTTTAAGGGATTTGGCATAACCATTGGCCATTTTTTCGGTAAAAAGGCGACCCTTCAGTACCCTGAAGTCACCAAATCCAGGTCTGAAATCTATCGTGGTATGCATGTGCTGAAACGGGATGATCAGGGCAGGGAACGCTGTACCGCCTGCGGACTTTGCGCACTTTCCTGTCCGGCCGAGGCGATTACCATGATAGCCGCCGAGCGGAAGGAAGATGAATTGAATCTCTACAGGGAAGAGAAATATGCCTCCGTTTATGAGATCAATATGCTTCGCTGCATCTTCTGCGGCCTTTGTGAAGAGGCTTGTCCTAAAGAGGCCATCTTTTTGACAGATCGGATCGTTCCTTCTGATCTGCACCGAA
>CAINVV010000249.1 GCA_903854235.1 uncultured Bacteroidia bacterium
CGGCGAAATGGAGGGAGGACGTACCCATCCGACCTTCGTGGAAATGGGCACCAACAAGGCATTGTATGTGCACAGAAAAGGCTCCAACGTCAAGTACGGCTTTTACTACACGGATTACAACAACGATCACCTGCTAGGGCACTACAATGGCCGACGCCACGTGCCCGTCGAAGAGCTGAAGGAAGCCTACAACAGGATCTCGGCCTTGTCTGCCGCGGAGGCCACCAAAGACTCTCCCATCAAGCCCGAACAATTTGCTGGTACCGGCTCTCCACAGACCTGCTATGATCTGAACAGGGATGCCTTTAAATATGTGCCAAAAGAACAGGACTTGATTGAAATTATGCATTCACTTGATATTGAAGGACGTTGGCTGGTGAAACATGCTTCTGTCAGTAATCCCTATATTGGTGATGGACAGAAACAGGAACCTACCGATCAGTATGCTTCTACCAACGTCGGTGATGAGACGGATACTTCTCCCTACCGTGATCCATCAGATAAGGAATACATCTCCACAGGTGAGTACATCAAAAATATGAATTTGCTGATCAATTTTGTGAAAGCAGCAAAGCCTGCTCGGGTTCAACCATGATCAAGGAATTAACTGTAAATTGGAAAAAGTAAGCTGATGAAACTTCTATTGAAAAAAACATTTCTGTTTTATATTTTGTGCCTGGGAGTTTTTTCGCTCGAGGCTCAACAAGGAAACAATGCCTTGACCTGGCGGAACAACACTGCCTACAACTCTTATCTGATGCGTGAGGTCCACAGCCAATACCAGCTTCGGCAAACGGAACTGGCCACGGCCCTTGGATCCGAAAAGGAAATGCAGAAATACCGTGAGGAAGTTAGGGTCCGTTACCAGACCATTCTTGGCAGCTTTCCTGCTAAAAAATCCTTGAATGCCAAGGTTTTGAAACATTCACAACAAAATGGATTCAGCCTCGAAACCATCCTGTTCGAGAGTCTTCCCCAACGATATGTCACGGCCAATCTCTATCTGCCGGAAGGAAAAGGACCCTTCCCTGCCTCTCTTGAACTGTGTGGCCACGGCATCAATGGCAAAGCGGGTTCGGCTGAGGCCGTATTACTTGCGATAAATGGCATTGCGGTGCTGGTCGTCGATCCGATCGGTCAGGGGGAACGCATCCAATTGCTCGACGAAAGTGGAAAACCAGACACCCGTGGTGCGACCACAGAGCATACCCTGCTCAATGTTGGTTGCAATTTGTTGGGGAGTAGCCTGGCAGCTTACGAATACTGGGACAACCACCGTGCCCTGGATTACCTCGAGTCACGTCCGGATATTGATAAAAACAGACTGGCTGCTTATGGGAGTTCGGGAGGCGGGACCCAGACAGCCTATCTCATTGGCTGCGAGGATCGGTTGAAAGTAGCCTGCATCTGCAGTTACTTCACTCAAAGGGAGCGTGTACTAGAAATGAGCGGACCTTCCGACGGATGTCAGCACATTCCGGGCGAAGGAAAGGCAGGAATCGAAATTGCCGATATGGTTACGATGTTTGCTCCCAAACCGGTGTTGATCATGGCTGGTTTGTACGATTTCGTCGATTATTGGGGAGCGACACAAGGGTTTCAGGAGCTTCAAAAACAGTATGTTGTGTTGGGCGCAAAGAACGCCGTCCGTCTTTTTACGGCGGAAAGTGGCCACGGGATGCCGATGGAGAAAAGGGAGGCACTGGCCACCTGGCTTCGTACCTGGCTTTGCAAGGATCCGGCTCCGGTACACGAAAGTCAATTGGCCAGAGTCCCCGACAACGAATCCCAATGTACCACCACTGGTCAGGTCAATACCGCCTTCGCGGATGCGGTTTCCATTCCAAAATACAACCTGGAGTTGGCCCGGTCACTGTCGGCAGAACGTAAAAATTTCTTGCAGCAAGCGGAGTCTCTCATCCGTAAAAGCATGCTGACGCTTTTGGGTATCGCGGAACCAATTGAAAAGATCACTGTGGTGCAAACCGGCTTCCTGAAGGGTCGCACTTCCGACCTACATCGGTACCAGATTCTCCGGAAGGGCGAAATGCCGGTTCCCTGCGTGGTGGTCATTCCAGAAAGGATGGCAGCGACCGGAAAAGTCGTGATTTGCCTGAACGAATCCGGCAAGGACTTTATTCTGAACGATGAGGCAACAGTGAACAGCTATGTCAACGAAGGGGACATTCTGGTGGTGGCCGATTTGCGCGGATATGGCGAAACGACGGATCCAGCCGTTCAGAACGATGTAAAATATTGGAACAAGGAATACCGGAATGCGATGATCAGCCTTCACACAGGCAGGTCCATTGTTGGACAAAGGGTAGTCGATATCTGGTCGCTGGTGGATTTTATCTCATCGGATAAGAGGTTCTCCGGTCATGCCATCAAATTGGTGGCAAACGGCAGCTACGGTCCTGTGGCGGTTCATGCGGCCTATCTCGACAAGCGGATTGCTCAGACAGAAATTTCCCATTCCATCAAATCGTATACAGAATTTCTGCAGAATACAAGGATGAATGAAGCTTATACTAACGTGATCCCGGGAGTACTGAAATTCTATGATCTGAAAGACCTGATTTTGAAAACAGGCAAGGCGAGGATTCAATTTGTGGATTAAACCCTTTGTGTTACTTTGAGAACTTTATCCGACAGAATGGAGGTCTCGAAGAGTTCGCAAAGTTAAGCAAAGATTAAAACAAGGAAATATTGATTTAAGCAACATGAAGATGAAATTCCGGTTTTTGATGGGTTTGTTTCTGCTGATTTTGAGTCGGCCCGAAGTTTCCATCGCTCATTTCAAAACCACACCGGCCTCGCCGATTCACATCACGGAAGAGGGGAAATTAATTTTCAAGAGAGACGAAAAGGGTGACAGGGTACCGGATTTCTCCTACTGTGGTTACCAGGCCTCCGAACTTCCCATCCCGGATGTAGCGGTAAAAGTAATTGTGCACGCCCGGGAAGGGGATGCTACCGACCGGATCCAGGCCGCCATCGACTACGTCTCCTTGCTTCCTTTGGATCAAAATGGTTTCAGGGGAGCCGTGCTTTTGGGAAAGGGTACCTTTTGCATCTCAGGTGGTTTGGCCATCCGTGCATCGGGCGTGGTTATCCGCGGAAGCGGTTGCCTTTCAGAGGGTACTGAATTGATAGGAACCGGTGAGGATAGAGCTACCCTGATCCGGATCACCGGGACCAACAACAGGAAAATGGAGGCTAAGATCCGGCTGGAAGAAAAGTATTTCCCTGTGAATTCGACCGTCCTCTCCTTCAAGAAGGACCATCCGTTTAAAGTAGGGGACAAAATTGTAGTCAATCGTCCTTCCCCGCAAAACTGGCTGGAGAGCATTGGTGCCGACAAGATTGGCACCTACGTAGATTATACGCTCACCATGTGGACCCCCGGCGATTTTGACCAGAATTGGGACCGAACCGTTGTAGCAACCACTCCAACGTCAATCACCCTGGATGTTCCGCTGACCAACTCCCTGGATCCAAAATTTGGAGGTGGTTCCGTTGCAAAATACACCTGGGAGGGAAGAATTACACATGTTGGCGTCGAAAATTTGCGGATGAATTCAACTTTTGACTCCACCAACGAAAAAGATGAAAACCACAGGTGGATGGCCATCACGATGGACCACGTGCGTGATGCGTGGGTCAGGAGAGTAGTAGTGGAACATTTTGTGAGTTCGGCCGTTGCCGTTTGGGAAACCGCTTCGCGCATCACCGTGGAGGATTGCAAGTCACTTGCCCCAGTCGGCGAAATAGGCAATTACAGGCGTTACTCCTTCCAGACCCTGGGGCAGCAGGTGCTCTTCCAGCGCTGTTATGCCGAATATGGCTACCACGCCTTCTCCGTTGGATTTACGACTCCCGGTCCCAATGCCTTTGTTCAATGTTTTTCCTATCTGCCATCCGAGTTCAGCGGGGCGATCGGTGGCTGGGCCACCGGCATCCTGTTCGACAAGATGACCATCGATGGCGGAATTATCAGTGTTGCCTACCGGGATGTCGATGGACAAGGTGGCGGATGGAGTGCAGCCAATTCACTCTGCTGGCAATGCAGGGCAGCACAGATCCACTTGCCGGCACCCCCAATGGCGCAAAACTGGGCCTATGCCAGCTGGGCACAAGGCTATGGCGATGGTCACCACGAACTGCAGCATACCTTTGTCAAGCCGGAGAGTGTTTTTTATGCCCAACTGGAGGCAAGAACAGGAAAGAAATCTTCCGAGGAGGATAAGATACTTGTATATCAAACTCCAGAGACAACAGCTCCGACTGTTGAGATGGCTGCAGAGATGAGCCAGCGTTCCAAAACTCCGGATCTGACCATGGAGGGATGGATCGACAGGATGATTGCCACCTACCCGATCATTTCGGATCTTTCTGCCGCCAAAACACTCGAAGAAACGGGGTTCAGGATTCCTGGCAAGGAAAAAGTACAAGGTCCTGTCTTCACCCTGAAAAACGGATGGATCCTAAAAGGCAACCAGGTGGCCTCCGGCCGGAAAGTGCGTACTTCGTTGTGGAGAGGGAGCACCAGGCCCTCGGAACTGGCGAAACCATCTCCGAACCTGGTTCGGTTTGTTCCCGGCAGGATGGGCAGAGGGCTCACGGATGAACTGGATACCCTGGCAGACGATATGGTCCGCGACCGGGCCGTAGTGATGCAAAACTTTCCGGCACTCTGGTATGAACGTCGTCGCGACGATCACGCAAGAACCCGACGTGCCAATGCCGAGGTTTGGGCACCCTTTTACGAGCAGCCCTTTAGCCGTAGTGGTCAAGGGGAAGCCTACGACCGGCTCAGTAAATATGATCTGACGAAATGGAACAGCTGGTACTGGCTGCGATTGAAAAAATTTGCCGATCTGGCCGATCAGAAAGGACTCCTGTTTTTGGAAGAACACTATCTGCAACACAACATCATCGAAGAGGGTGCCCACTGGGCCGATTATCCCTGGCGGACTGCCAACAACATCAACAACCTCGGATTCGCCGAATATCCGCCCTTCTCGGGCGATAAGCGCGTTTTTATGGCGGTTGAATTTTACGATACCGTCAATGTGGTCAGAAAACAATTTCACCGGAACTACATTCGCAAGAGCCTCGATAATTTCAGGGACAACAGCAACATCATTCATCATCTCGGGATGGAATACACGGGCCCCGTTCATTTCGTGCAATTCTGGCTGGATGTGATCGGGGAGTGGGAGCGGGAAAATCACAAACGGGTGCTGGTGATGCTGCCGGGCACCAAGGATGTGCAGGATGCCATCCTGGCAGATTCAAAGCGGTCGGCCATCGTGGATGCGATCGACGTCATCCAGTGGCAATACCGCAAGGATGAATCGATCTACTCACCGGTAGGAGGCGTTAGCCTCACGGAAAGACAATATTTGCGGCTGGAGGAGCCGGGAGAAACCTCTTTCGATCAGATTTACAGGGCGGTGAGTGAATTTCACCACAAATATCCCGGAAAGGCCATCACCTATTCCCGAAGAGGTGTCAAACTGGCCGACTGGGCCATCTTCCTGGGCGGTGGATCGTTTGCCTCCTTGCCCCCCATCAAGGAGGCACAGTTTTTCGAAGAGGCCGCAGAAATGAGTTGCCTTGATAGGAAAAATGGGAGTGGCAAACAATATGCCCTTGGTAAAATTGGTACCGGATACATTCTTTACGGGGATTCCGAAAAACTGGAGATGGATCTTACTGGAGACAAAAGCAGTTACAAACTGAAATGGATCAATCCGGTAAGCGGAGAGATGAGCACAACAGGATCAATGGTTCAGGGAGGAAAAATTACGGCATTGGTCGCACCTTTCAAAGGTCCTGCGGTGGCTTGGATGACAAAGAAATGAACCGATTTATAGGAGAAAAAGCATGATCAATAGGACTATTGGAGCTAATTTAAAAAATGGAAAGGCGAGAAAAAGTTTGTTTTTTTGGATTTGCTTTTTTGCGATTTCCGTATTAATAGGTGTGTCGCAGAAAGTACATGCACAGAAAAATGTTACGACAGATACAAGTGGATACAACAATCCCGTTTTGGGCGGTGATTATCCCGACCCTTCCGTTTTACATGTAGGAAACGATTATTACCTGACCAATTCCTCCTTCGATTATTATCCGGGATTGCTGATCCTACACTCCACTGACCTGGTCCACTGGGAGCGGATCGGTCACGCATTGCACAAAAATGTGGGTTCGGTATGGGCACCCGATCTGGTAAAATACAAGGATACCTGGTATATTTATTTTCCTGCCGGGAGGACCAACTGGGTCGTCACGGCCAAGTCCCCGGAAGGCCCCTGGAGTGAACCAATAGATTTGAAACTACATGGATTCATTGATCCCGGCCATCTGGTTGGGGCAGACGGAATCCGCTACCTTTACCTTTCACACGGTTCGATCGTTCAGTTGTCCGAAGACGGACTTTCCACCGTAGGTGAGCCAAAAGAGAGCTACAGCGGCTGGGAATTTCCAAAAAACTGGAGCACCGAATGCTTTTGCCTGGAATCACCCAAATCAACTATTCGAGGCGGTTATTTTTACCAAACGGTGGCCGAAGGTGGAACCGGCGGACCCGCAACCTCCCACATGGTGGTGTCGGCCCGTGCCAAATCCCCCTTCGGACCCTGGGAGAATTCCCCCTACAATCCCATCATCCACACGGCAAGCCGCGAAGAAAAGTGGTGGAGTCAGGGTCACGGAACCCTGGTCGATGATGTGAAGGGCCAAACCTGGATACTCTTTCACAGCTATGAAAAGGGATTTCACACCCTGGGTCGTCAGACACTGATGCTGCCTGTCGAATGGACCAAAGAGGGATGGTTCAGAATCCCTGAAAAAAAGAGAAGCAGTGACCTGCTTCAAACACCTGCCGGTTCAAATACGGTGAAAGAGCAGGGGCTGTCGGATGATTTCTCCGGAGAACGTCCTGGATTACAGTGGCAATTTTTCAAACTTTACAATCCCGGTAGGATAGAGTTGAAAAAGAGCGGTTTATTATTGACGGCAGAGGGTAGTTCATTTGAAGACAGTTCGCCTTTTCTTGTCAATCCATCAGATCATCGCTATGAGGTCCAGGTGGAATATACCCTGGATGAAGAGGTAACAGCCGGTTTGACCCTTTTTTACAATGAACTGGCCAATGTGCGGATCTCCGTAGATAAGAATCAGTTTGGTGTATACATCCAAAAAAATCCAAAAATCAGGGAAAAGAACAATTTGGGAAATCATGGTTTTCTGAAAATTCTTAACGACAACAATGAAGTAAGTTTCTATTTTAGTAGGGACGGAAAAATTTGGAACAGGGTTGAGCGTAGTCTCGACATCACCGGATACAACCACAATGTCTTTGGACAGTTTTTGAGTCTGCGGGCAGGAATATTCGCCTTTGGCAAGGGCAAGGTGAAGTTTGAAAATTTTATTTACAAGGCATTCTAAATACAAGTTTGAATATAGCGACATGATAAAAGGAATCAATTTAAAGAAAAAACTGCAGGCAATTCTTGCGACCCTCTTTCTGGCCGGAAGTTTGTCTGCCCAGCAGCAGACAGCGGGTGAAAATTATATTGCCATCGATCTACGGCTGTTTTCGGACAGCCGGGGACACTGGTACGGTATCCACGACGACGCAAACATCGTCAACCCGGTGGCCAATCAGCCCACCTATCCTGCTACCGATATCCTGAAGATTGCAGACAACATCCTGCTATTTCAGCGTAACAACGGCGGATGGCCCAAAAATTACGACATGCAGGCCATTTTGACTCCGCAGCAAACTGATAGTTTATTGAAGACCAAGGACATGGTGCATACCACCTTCGACAACCAGACTACCTACACCCACATCGAATACCTTGCACAAGTTTATACCCAAACCTCCATAGAAAAATATAAAACGGGTGCGTTGAACGGAATTCAATTTATGTTGAAGGCCCAATATCCGAATGGAGGTTGGCCTCAATATTATCCGATTGAAGCAAACAACTACAGCAGTCACATTACCTTCAACGATGGTGCCTACCTCGGGGTCATGGAGACGCTGAAGAAAATCCTCGATCAAAATCCAATGTTCGCTTTTGTGGATGATCAACTGAGAAGCAAGATCAAAATCGCTTTCGACAAAGGCGTCGATTGCATTCTGAAGTGCCAGATCGTGAGCAAAGGCAGACTGACTGCATGGGGACAGCAACACAGTGAATTCGATCTGAAACCAGTCTGGGCCAGGGCATACGAAATGCCTGCCATCACCAACGGGGAGAGTGCAGAAATTGTCCTTTTCCTGATGAGCTTCGACCATCCCAGCCAAAAAATTATTGAGTCGGTTCAGTCCGCCGTTAAATGGTTTAGTGAATCAACAATCTACCACACCAGGGTGAAGACCATTCAGGCTCCGCCTGAAAAGTCCCAATGGAAAATCAGCACCATCGACAGGGTGGTGGTGATTGATTCGATGGCCCCTCCCATCTGGACCCGTTTCTACGAGATTGAAACGGAAAAGCCCCTTTTCAGCGACCGCAGCAGCAAACTGTTCTACTCGATGGCTGAAGTAAGCCGCGAACGGCGCAGTGGATACGGATGGTATACCTATGCCCCGAAGGAGGTATTGGATAAGTATCCTGCATGGCAGAAAAAATGGGCCCCCGATAAAAATGTGCTTGCAAAATAATTAGGTTATGAAGTATCTTCTTTTTTTTGTGATTGGAGTGTTCTCCTTTAACTCACTGAGTGCGCAACGCTCTGAATTAGCCTGTCCGAAACTGGAGGTGGCCACCAACCACCGTTACCTGACCGCAGGTGGCCAGCCCTTCTTCTGGCTGGGAGATACCGGCTGGTTGCTGCTGGCCAAAATGAACAGGGAAGAGACCGAAAAATACCTCGAGAACCGCAGGGAGAAGGGATTCAATGTGATCCAGATCATGTTGCTGCACACCTTGAATGTGGTAGATGCCAATGGTGATTCCGCGCTGGTAAATAAAAATATAGCAAATCCCAATATTTCAAATGATCCGAAGAAACCGGATTATTGGAAAAATCTTGATTTTGTGGTGGATATGGCCGCCACGAAAGGAATTTACGTGGCGCTCGTCCCGGTCTGGGGGCCCATCGTACGTGCCGGACTCGTTAAGGAAAATCAGGCAGGGATCTATGCCGAATTTTTGGCAAAACGGTACCGCAATCGTTCGAATGTTATCTGGGTCAATGGAGGCGATGTAAGGGGGGATAATTCCCCTGAAATATGGAATACCATTGGACGAACCCTTAAAAAGTGGGACCCCGATCACCTGATTACCTTTCATCCCTTCGGACGAACCCAATCCTCCAAATGGTTTCACCAGGAATCCTGGCTGGATTTTAACATGTTCCAGTCCGGTCACCGCAGTTATGTCCAGGATACGACCGCTTCCGATCTTCACTATGGCGAGGACAACTGGCGCTACCTGATAGCCGATTATGCCAAAACGCCCATAAAGCCAACCCTTGACGGTGAACCTTCGTACGAAGGGATGCCTTATGGGCTACACGACACCTTGCAGCCGCGCTGGAATGACAGCGACCTGCGAAGATATGCCTACTGGTCTGTATTCTCGGGAGCCTGCGGCTTCACCTATGGGAACAATTCCGTGATGCAGATGCTTAAAAAGACGGACCGGAAAAGTTCCTATGGTGCAAGGGAGCCGTGGGAGCAGGCCTTGAATAATCCGGGAGCCGGTCAGATGATATTTCTCAAAAATCTGATGCAGCAATATCACTTTGAAACGATGGTACCTGATCAGTCGGTTTTGGCTGATCCAGGTGAACGCTACGACCATTTGACAGCATTCGGCGGAAACGACTATCTGCTGGTTTATACCTGGAACGGAAGAAGGATTGTTCTTAAACCAGAGATTTTGCCGGGAAATCAATACAGTGTCAACTGGTATTCGCCCAGAAACGGCATGTTTATGAATGTTGGTCAGATCAAAAAAGGTGAAAAATTTGAGTTCAATCCTCCCGGGGGAAAAAGCAACGGAAATGACTGGGTCCTGATTCTAATTAGATACTCAGCTGACGAACCTTCCTCCTCCCATTTATCAATTCCCCGCGACAGTTCATTTACTACCTACCTTGCCTGGCTTAAAATAAAAAGGGATTTCCCGCAGGCAATCATTGCAGCGGAGAAACTGCCGATCGGGTTGAATGCAGAATATGGCATTACTTACAAGACTTTGCCTGTTACACCTTATGGGAAACGCGATTTGCATCTCGATCTGTTTCGTCCGCAGAAAGTAGGTATCTATCCTGTTCTGCTTCTGATTCATGGAGGAGGATGGCGGTCGGGAAACAGAACCATGGAAAATCAGCTGGCACAACAAATTGCTACACATGGTTATGTTGCAGCAACTGTCGAATACAGATTATCCCCCGAAGCAATCTATCCTGCCGCTGTATATGACATCAAATCGGCAGTCAGGTTTCTGAGATCCCATTTCTCAAAATTCAGCATCGATCCGGACCGAATCGCCCTATCTGGTACTTCTGCAGGAGGGCAACTGGCAGCGCTTGTCGGTATGACAGGCGATATTACCAAATTTGACACAGAAGAATCTGATTCAAAGATTTCTGCAAAAATTCAGGCCATTATTGACATCGATGGAGTGCTGGATTTCAGGGATCCAAACGAAAGTGGTAAAGACGAAGATCCGTTGAAGCTGTCCGCCGGTGCCTATTGGTTCGGGGTTACTTATAAACAGTCCCCTGATATCTGGACGGAGGCTTCCCCGATTGTTTATGCCGGAAAAAATACGCCACCGGTATTGTTTGTTAACAGCGCATTGCCTCGTTTTCACGCGGGTCGCGACAGCGTGATTTCCATCCTGAATCGCTACAAAATATACACGGAAGTTCATACCTTGCCGGGAACGCCTCACCCATTCTGGCTTTTTCACCCCTGGTTTAAAACAACTGTTGATTACATGGTTTCTTTTCTCGACAAAGAATTTAAAAAAGAGGATATACACTCCAAAAAATAGCACAAAATGAACAAATACAGACTTATATCCATTTTGATTGGACTGCTGACCACTTCGGCGACTCTGTTTGCCCAGGACAAATTCATCCTGACCGTTTCCCAGGACGGAAAGGGGGATTTCAGTACCATTCAGCAAGCCGTTGATGCCAGCAAAGCCTTCCCCGATCAAAGGGTGACCATCTTTGTGAAGAATGGAACCTACCGGGAGAAAGTCAGGGTTCCCTCGTGCAACAGTCAGCTCTCCATCATCGGGGAGAGTGCCGACAAGACCATTCTGACCTTCAACGACTTTTTCAACCGCATCGGTAAGGGTCGGAACAGTACCTTTTATACGGGTACACTGACAGTCGAGGCCAATGATTTTGTGCTCGAGAATATCACCGTTGAGAATTTTGCAGGCCCCGTTGGCCAGGCAGTAGCGCTTCATGTGGAAGGCGACCGATGCCTTTTTGTCAATTGCCGGTTTCTGGGAAGTCAGGATACCCTCTATGCTGCCGGAAGGTTCAGCAGGCAATATTTCCTTCGTTGCTACGTCGAGGGAACGACAGATTTTATCTTCGGAGAAGCTACTGCACTCTTCGAGGAATGTGAAATACATTGCAAAGCAGATTCTTACATCACTGCGGCCAGTACGCCGGAAGGCAAACCATTCGGATTTGTTTTCAACGGTTGCAGAATCAATGCTGCCGGTGGTGTCACAAAGGTATTCCTAGGCCGTCCCTGGCGGAGTTTTGCGAAGGTGGCCTATCTGAACTGCGAGATGGGTTCCTTCATCCGGCCAGATGGGTGGGACAACTGGTCAAAAGCGGAAAATGAACAGACGGCCCAATTTGCCGAATATGGGAATCACGGCGAAGGTGCCCTGCTTTCAGGTAGGGTCGGATGGTCAAAAAAACTTTCTGAAAAGCAAGTCTCAGCCTATACCAAAGAACAAATTTTTGTTCCTTTGGGATGGGAACTGCCAATGAAAAAAAATTGGTATCATGTTGATATACAATAAATAATATAATGAAGTACTTATTTTTAACCTCCTGTCTCATCCTGATACTTTCTTGTCAGAGCTCCTCTTTTGCGCAAAAGACCAAGGAAATTTCAAAGGTTTGGGTATCCGACAATGGCAATGGGACCTACACCAATCCGGTGTTGTACGCCGATTACTCGGATCCGGATGCCATCCGGGTTGGCGACGATTATTACCTGACCGCCTCCTCCTTCAACTGCATTCCCGGGTTACCGATCCTTCACTCCCGTGACCTTGTCAATTGGGAATTGATCGGACATGCCCTGCAAAAACAGCCTCCTTTTGAGGTTTTTGCCAAAGTTCAGCACGGTGGGGGAGTTTGGGCCCCCTGTATCCGTTTTCACAACGGTCAATTTTACATCTACTATCCCGATCCGGATTGGGGTATCTATGTGGTAAAAAGCTCCAATCCAGCGGGTTTGTGGTCGGATCCCATCCTGGTACAGTCTGGAAAGGGGTTGATAGATCCGTCGCCGCTGTGGGACGACAATGGGAAAGCCTACCTGGTCTATGCCCTCGCGGGTAGTCGTGCCGGTGTAAAAAGTGTTTTGATGGTGAGCCGGATGATGGAGGATGGCACAAAACTGCAGGGAAACAGTGTCATGGTATTTGACGGTCACAAGGATCATCCTACCGTGGAAGGTCCCAAATTCTACAAGAGAAATGGTTATTACTATATTTTGGCGCCTGCTGGCGGAGTTGCTCCGGGATGGCAGATCGCCCTTCGCTCGAAAAATGTTTTTGGGCCTTATGAGGTGAAGAAAGTAATTGAAAGAGGTGGCACAGATATCAATGGTCCTCACCAGGGTGCCTGGGTGGATACCAAAACCGGTGAGTACTGGTTCCTTAATTTTCAGGATCTTGGGGCCTATGGCCGCGTGCTTCACCTAAACCCGATGAAATGGGTCAGCGATTGGCCTGTCATTGGTACGGACGAAAAGGGCACCGGTACGGGCAATCCCGTCAGAACCTTTAAAAAGCCAAATGTCGGAAGAAGTTATCCATTGACGACTCCACCCGAAAGCGATGAGTTCAATACCAGTGAACTGGGACTGCAATGGCAATGGCACGCCAACTACCAGATGACTTGGGGCTATCCCTCTGGCAACCTGGGGTTTTTCAGGTTGAACTGCATTCCCCGCCCTGCCGAGGCCGTCAATTTGTGGAACATCTCCAATCTGCTGTTGCAGAAATTTCCTGCTCCGGAGTTTACAGCCACTGCAAAATTAACTTTTGATGCCCGTTTCGATGGGGAAGAAGTGGGCCTGGTCGTGATGGGGATGGATTATGGCACCATTTCCGTGATCCGAAACAACTCGGTTCTCGAGGTTCGTTCCAATTATTGCAAATCTGCAGACAAGGCTGCCAAAGAAGAAATTTCCGGAACGCAGAAATTGGACAACACGACTGTCTACTTCAGTGTACACGTTGGAAAAGGAGCCGAGTGCACCTTCAGTTTCAGCCAGGATGGCCAGAATTTCACCGGGATAGGTCATTCGTTCAAGGCCCGCGAAGGCCGATGGATAGGTGCCAAACTGGGATTCTATGCCTTGCGCGACGGTGTGATCAACGATGCCGGATCGGCGGATATAGATTGGTTCAGAATAGAAAAATAGAAAATTTACCTTGTTTCAAAATACAGCCAAATAATACCTTAAAAACATGAACCTACGCAAATCTGTCCTAACCGTACTTTCGACTGCGCTCTTTGCCTTGGCAGGAGGATTCCAGTCGGTTGCTCAAACAACTGCCATAGAGTTGTACCAGGGCATCGAGTTTAAGATGCCAGTGGTAAAGGAACCTGTTATCCCGTCAAATTCTGCCGTCATCAGCGATTTTGGCGCCAAAAGCGGTGGGCAGTTCCTGTGCACGAATGCCTTCAGGGAGGCCATCGAATTTTTATCAAAAAAAGGTGGAGGTAAGGTGATTGTTCCTCGTGGAACTTGGCTGACTGGCCCAATTACGCTGAAAAGTAACATTGAACTTTACACGGAAGCCGGAGCACTTGTGCTGTTTTCAAACGACAAGAATTTGTATCCCCTGGTCAGTACCAATTTTGAAGGCTACAATACTTATAGGTGTACTTCGCCTGTGAATGGGAAAGACCTTGTCAATGTCTCCATCACGGGTCACGGTGTATTGGACGGTGGAGGGGATGCCTGGAGGGCAGTAAAAAAGGAGAAACTCACGGAATCCCAATGGAAGAAACTCGTAGCCTCGGGAGGGATTGTCAGTGAAAATGGAAAAACCTGGTACCCATCCGAACAGTTCAGGGCTGGTGAGAAGATCGCTGAAATGAATGTCCCACGGCAGTTGAAAACCAAAGCGGAGTTTGAGCAGATACGGGATTTTTTGCGCCCTGTGATGATTAGTCTGATCTCCTGCAAGAAGGTGCTGATTGATGGCCCTACCTTCCAGAACTCTCCTGCCTGGTGCATCCATCCACTGCTTTGCGAGGATCTTACTGTGAGAAATGCGACCGTGAAAAATCCGTGGTATTCGCAAAATGGTGATGGAATCGACCTCGAATCCTGCAAAAACAGTGTGATTTATGACAGCAATTTTGATGTTGGAGACGATGCCATGTGCATCAAATCGGGGAAAGACAAGGAGGGACGCGACAGAAATGTCCCGAATGAAAACCTGATCATCAAAAATTGTGTGGTATTTCACGGTCACGGCGGAGTGACCGTAGGTTCCGAAATGTCAGGTGGAGTCCGCAACCTTCACGTTTCCAACTGCACGTTCATGGGGACCGATGTCGGACTTCGCTTCAAGAGCAACCGCGGGCGAGGTGGCATTGTTCAAAATATTTATATCTCTGAAATTGAGATGATCAATATTCCCGCGCAAGCGATCTCCTTTGATCTTTATTATGGCGGAAAATCACCCTCGGAGGCAATGGATGACGGGGATAAAAAGGCAGAACCATCCTTGCAATCGGTCTCTGAGGAGACCCCTCAATTCAGGGATATTTTTATTCACGACATCAACTGCAAGGGAGCCATGCAAGCAATTTTTCTACAGGGCTTACCTGAGATGAATCTCGAAAATATTCAGTTGGAGAAAATATATATGGAGGCAGTAAGCGGATTGACCTGTATCGACGCCAACCACATCCTGATTAAAAATGTAACGATGGTAACCAGTAAGATGCCGGTATCCGACTTGAAAAACTGTAAAAACATCACTTTTGATGGATTGAAAACAGGACCAGGATCCTCCTCTCTTTTTCACGTTTCCGGTTCTAAAACAGAAAATGTTTCGCTGAAAAATTCTGGAATTTCAAACCCCGACAAAGATTTGATAGTGGAAAAAGAGGTTCCGGCCAAAGCGGTTACCGTGGTCAACTAGTCTGCCATGTTTTGTGAGGATGCAGGGTGAGGTCAGACCTTTCGCCTGTTGGAAGACTCACGGATAATCAATTCTGTTGGCATAACCATGGTCGTAAATGTTTTGTCCTTGTGGGCTATCTGGTTCAGAATGAGCTCAGCTGCTTTTTGCCCCATCACAAAACCGGGTTGTGCAATGGTCGAAATCGAGGGAGATACAACCCGGGAAAAGGGTTCGTTGCTGAATCCAACGATACCAACCTCTTCCGGGATCCGGATTCCCTTATCTCGAAGGTAAATCATTGAACTGAGTGCTGTTGTATCGTTTCCGCAAAAGATGGCATCAGGAGGCCAAGGGAGATTCATCAGGTGCTGAATGGCATTTACCCCATCGCCGGCTGTGAGGGAGTTGGTGACGACGAGGGATTCATCAAAGGGTATACCATTCTTCTCAAGAGCCTCCTTGTATCCGTTCTTACGATCAGAATAGGTGATCAGGTTCTGGGGCCCTGCCATGTGTCCAATCCGTTGATAACCCTGGTCGATGAGATGCTGGGTGACCCGGAAACCTCCCATGAAATCGTCCACGACAATTTTATTGGTGTCTATTTCAGGAACCACCCGGTCGAAGAAGACCAAGGGAATGTTTTTCTTCCTGAATGCCTTCAGGTGTTCGAAATTGGTTGGCTCCATGGCGATGGAGATGATCAGTCCGTCGACCCGATTCGAAAACATCGAGTGAGCAATGGAAATCTCCTTGTTGGCCAAGTCGTTAGATTGTGAAATAACCACCGTGTAACCGGCACTGAAAGCCACATCTTCCACACCGCTGATAACGGCGGAGAAAAAGTAACGGTTGATCAATGGCACGACGATCCCGATGGTATTTGATTTTTTATTTCGAAGGTTGGAAGCCAGAACGTTGGGCCGGTATCCTATGGTGTCGGCCATGGCCAGAATTTTCTCCCTGGTCTTGACGCTGATGCGCGGGTTGTGCTGCAGTGCCCTTGAAACGGTTGATGCAGAGATCTTCAGCTCTCTGGCAATGTCGTGGATCGTTGGTTCAGATTTTTTTTGCATTTCCTGTTTCAATTGGTACAAAGATGGAAATATTTTCTCTTCCGGACACCAGGAAAAAAATATTTATGCAATCGATTGCACAATTCTGAATAACTCTTTATATTTGTAGAATGAAAGAGTGACTTAAGTGAGCTAAAGTGACTAA
>CAINVV010000250.1 GCA_903854235.1 uncultured Bacteroidia bacterium
AAAACATTATCCAATAGAGTCTCCGGATCCTATAGAGGCGATTAAGATTAGGATGGAAGAGATGCAGCTAAAACAGATTGATTTAATTGATGCTATTGGCGGCAAAAGCAGAGTCTCGGAAATTTTGAACCGCAAACGAAAATTGACTGTTGAAATGATACGAAAATTGACGCCAAGATTAAATCTCTCCCCGGGATTGCTTATAAACGATTATCAACTAACAAGATAAAATTTGTGCACGTTTGCTAACAAAAGCCAAATGCCATGCGGGGCAAAAAAGCCATCAACTCCTAATTTAATAATACATTTGAAATCAAAAATTGCAGATAGTCGTCAAAAAAATAATTATCTGTGCCGGGATAGTCTGATCCGGCTGAAATAGAATAGCAACCATTCAATTCTAAACTGCCATGCTTAAAAAATATTCCGTCCTATTGGGGATTTCGATTTCGCTCTGCTTGATTCTGGTGGCGACAATGGTTTATCCGGGAGGCTCTTTTTTCGACAGCAATTCGGTCGGATTCGACTGGTCAAAAAACTTCATCAGCAATCTTTTCGCACCAAAAGCCCTGAATGGTGCTGAGAACCCATCCGTTATCTGGGCAGATGCGGGGATGATCCTCCTCTCTGCAAGCATTGCCCTGTTTTTCATTCATTTTTCAGCCAAAATACCCGCTGGCAGTGCGTCCAAAATCATCAAGTACCTGGGAGCCGGGGGGATGCTGTTTACTTTTTTAATCGTGACACCGATGCACGATTTGATGGTTACGGTGGCAAGTACCTTGTTTCTGATGTGCATCTTCTACATCACCGTATTCATACTGAAGTCAAGGCTCCATCTGTTTAAGTTCCTCTGCGTCTTAGCTATGTTGGTTTTTTACTATACCTTGTGGCTCTATGGCTCAGGCAATTATGACGACCTCCCGATCATGCAAAAAATAAACTTTGCTTCCATGCTGAGTTTGATTCTGGTGGTGGAGTACTTTACGGCAAAGAGCGATTTCGAACCTCTGGTCAAGAGCAGTCCAGACAAATAAGGTCTGACAGAAATTACAGGTCTTGCCTATCTTACAGAAAAGTCACACTCCATACAGGAGCCTGTCACCTGGGTCCAAAGGCTGATAAGCGGACTTCCAACGCTTGTAAGCGCCCATAAATCGCTTGTCACCATGCGTTCATTCTCTTTACCGCATTATTTTGGCAAGATTTCTCTTCAATTCATCCTTGTGCGGGTGGTGATTGCTGAATTATTCAGATGAATCAAGAATTATTTTTTATCTTTTATTGATAATATTTTATTGTTTATTAATAAATATTTATCGATATTTGTTCCATCATCTAAATAAAATGCAAATGAAATCAAAAACAGAAAAAATATTGATGGTCTTGAGGGTGTTTGCCTGGCTGGCCATGATAGGGTATGCCATCAATGCGGGCAGTCAGTTGATTTGCCTGGGTGTTAGCTTCTCCCATCCCGAAGCCGCAAGAAAGATTCCTGGTATCGCCCAGGATCTGCTCAACCTGCTTCAGAAGGATTTTCAGAACTATGCCCTTTTGCTTTCCGCAGTGATCCTACATTCGGCCTTGTCTGTGTATCTTTGGCATACCGTCATTCAGTTGCTATCGAAACTCAACCTCAAGGCTCCGTTTACCTTCGAAGTAACCACTAACCTCGAAAAAATAGCCTACTGGTTGTTTGCCATCTGGGTCGTAGGATATACGTGCGGAAAATATGCAGAATGGATCTCCCAAAGTTTGGGTGAACCCTTGAACCTCTCCACCACCGGAGGCGAATTTCTATTCATCGCAGGCATCGTCTACATCATCTCCCAGATTTTCAGGCTGGGCATCGAGATGCAGGAAGAAAACCAACAAACCATCTAATTATGCCGATTGTCGTAAACCTCGATGTGATGCTGGCCCGCAGGAAGATGCAACTTCAGGAGCTTGCCGAAAAAGTGGACATCACCATGGCCAATCTCTCCATACTCAAAACCGGCAAGGCAAAGGCCATCCGATTCAGCACATTGGATGCCATTTGTAAAGCGCTGGACTGCCAGCCGGGAGATATTCTGGAGTTTGCAGAGTGATCAGGAAAATGGTATTACCTTTGTACGGCTTTCCCGGCAGGAAAAGAGAACCTTCAAACTTCCATGGAAAATGAATGAACTAACCACCTTTGCCCTTCTTTGCTTCACCTCTTTCTTCACCCTGATCAATCCGATCGGGACGATGCCGATCTTTATGACGATGACCTCAGAACTGGATGTCAACAACCGGAACCATACGGCACGAAAAGCTTCGCTGGTGGCATTTGTCACCATCCTCACATTTGCCTTCTCCGGGCAACTGTTGTTCAAATTCTTCGGTATCTCTGTCAACAGCTTCAAAATCGTAGGCGGTGTGATCTTTTTCATCATGGGGATGGATATGTTGCAGGCGCGTCTGAGTCAGGTGAAGATCAAGGATTCGGAGATCAGAAGCTACGTGAACGACATCTCCATCACGCCACTGGCCATCCCAATGATTTGCGGTCCGGGGGCCATCACCAACTCCATCGTGCTGATGGAAAAGGCCACTACCCTGGAAATGAAGCTCATCCTGATAGCGGTCATTTCGGTGGTGATGTTGCTCACCTACATCATTCTGCTCAGTTCATCCAAGATCATCAAATTGCTGGGTGAAACCGGCAACAACGTATTGATGCGTCTGATGGGGCTGATCGTGATGGTGATTGCAGTGGAGTTCTTCTTCAGCGGACTGAAGCCCATCCTGGCAGATATGCTGCATTAACCGATTCCAGTTGAACAAGTCAGTTCAGGTGGTGCAAAGTTTCCAGAATTGCATTTCGCTGCGCTGCCAAAACGCCGAATAGCCGCCTGTCAAAAATCTTCAGCCGGATCAGTTGGAGGAGATTCTTCCCAAACTGAAGTAAGTTGTATGCCAACTTTCCGGCAAAAGGCAAGGTAACTAATAAAGCCCCTGCCATGGAAAGGGAATGAGTAGCCCAAGCCAGCAGGGCCGATTCTGCCAGGTAGAAAAGTGGAAAAATGAGCAATCCGGGTACGAAAAAGAAAGTACTCAGGAAGGCCGGGTCCTTCACCTTCCTGCGAAGCAGAATTCTAGGCAGGTAATAGGGAAGAAAACTGAAAAGCAATCCAAAAGCGAGTAACGGCAATGTAACAAGAGCAAACAACACCTTCAAAATCAGAATCGTACCAGTCGTGTGGCAGGCTTCTGCCAATTTCTCCCCTGTCAATCCTGCATTTTTACAATTCCCCGCAAAAGCGGTTGTTGCGGTAATCAAAGCTTCAAATTTTACTGAATCCTTTTGCTCCAACAGCTCTACACGTTCCATTAGCCATTGTTCATATTTAAAGATTTCCAAAACAGCCTGCCTGCCGGGAGTTAGGGATTGGGTCCTCTCCTCCCCTGCCAACATCCGGATTTGTTCATAAACCACATAATGTTCCACACTGTTGATCTGCATCGTCAAGGGCAAAAGGCCTTCGCGAATCTCATCGCGAAGGGAAAGCATTGCATTCTGACCATTCTCGGCATATCTTTCCCGATAGCCATCGATGCCAATTGGTTTGCCGTATTGAACCACCAGGGTGCGGTTGAAATTCCAGTAGTGGTCGTAATAGATTCCTACCGGGACGATCTGCAATTCCAAGGTGAAATCGTTCTTTGCCTCTGCTTCCAGGGCAATGCGCGGGATCGCCTTTCTGTGAACAAGCATCTGGCGTTTCCCTGAATGGGCTGCTTCAGGGAACAAGGCGATCGATTGCCTGTTTTCCAGCACCTGAGTTACCTGATTGAACACCTCCTCATTGTTTGAAAGGTTTTCCTTTCCGTCACGAATGCGGTAGATCGGGAGCATCTTCATAAACTTCAGGGCAGGACGGGCCAGCTTGTTCTTGAAAATATCGGCTCTTGCCAACCACAGGGTCTGGAGTGGGTTGGTGCAGGAGAGAGCCAATGGGTCCATCAGGGCATTCTGGTGGTTGGCCGCAAAAATAATGGGTTTCCCTACCGGGATGTTTTCGCGGCCGTTGATGACGATCCGCTTGTGGGTCAGCCAAAAGGCGAACCGCACATATTGCCTCAGGATTTCGTATCCGGTTGATCTATCTCTCATATCAGGCTATGACAGGTTTTCTGGACCAGAACCAGGCCAGCGAGAGTCCACTGATGATGTGCCAGATGCCCCACCAGGCGGCAATGATGGCCATGCCACCCAGCTCCATCTCTGGAGGAAATATCTTTGGATTAAACATCAGGGCCAGGGCGAGTCCGGAATTGTGGATCCCCGTTTCAATGGCAATGGTGCGCCGATCCTGTTGGGTACATCTAAATAAGGAACTGAAAAAGTATCCCGTCGACATCGCAATCCCGTTCTGCAACAGGACGAAGAAGAACACCAGGTGGATGTAGGAGAGAAACTGGGCAAAATTGGCGGCAAGCATGGTAACCACCATCAGCACGAAAAAGATGAGCGATCCCTGGTTGATGGGCTTTTTGATTTTTTCTGTCAGTGAAGGAAATTTCTTGGCGATTGTCAGGCCGAGAATAACCGGAATTCCGAGTAAAATGAATACCGTCTGAAACATCTGAAAGTTGTCTATCTCCAGCGGACGCACCAGTCCGGCGGCACCGTGTGCATTGTAAAAATGGATGTAGAGGTTTCCCCAGAAGGCAAAGTTGAAAGGCGTAAAGAAGATGGCTGCCATAGTAGAGATACCCGTCAGACTTACCGCAAGCGCGACATTTCCCTTAGCCATCGAACTGATGAAATTGGAGATGTTGCCCCCGGGACAGGCAGCGACCATGATCATGCCAAGTGCAATGGTGGGCGTCGGATTGAGCAATATCACCAGGAAAAAGGTAAAGGCAGGCAGCAGGAAAGTCTGGCTGATGAAGCCCACGATCGCCGGCTTCGGTCGCTTAATCAGGTTGGTAAAGTGCTCCACCCGGATATCCAGGGCCACCCCAAACATCACAAACGCCAGGGCAATGTTGAGAAAAAGCAGTCCTGCCGGCGAGAAATTAAGTCTGACGTGATCGAGTACCTGGAGGGAGTTGTTCATGGTTTTAGGAAGATGTGAGGGTGAGAGGGTGAGAGGGTGAGAGGGTGAGAAGATGGAAAGAGGTAGTTTTTGCCTCTTTCCATCTTCTACTGAAATTAAAACTTCAAGGACCAGCCTTCACGGTAGTTGGTTTTAACCAGTTCGGCCGCGAATTGTTTGGCGTTGAGTTCTATTTTTTTGGGTTCGGCTCCCGGAATTCCGTTCACCACACTGATTTTGTCGTCGTCTGCAAGGTTGGTGAAGGTCATGTTTTCGCCATCCCATTTCAGTTTCTTCTTCAGTCCCTGCATCCGGACGGCCAGGTTGCCCATCACCACCATTTCGTTGAGCGGACAGGCGTATTCAAAGTTGGAAGCGGGCAAGATCCGGTTTTCTGGCGATTCCTTGCAGGCCCTCACGAAATCCATCTCGTGCTTGACTGACACCCTGCGGACTGTTTTCGGTGGTTTGACCAATTTGGAAAATTTATCTTCCGGTAACAGTCGGTATTTCTCGCCATAGTTTCCGCAGATGAGCTTTCCCTTGGTACCGTGAAAGACGACGCCGTTCTTGCCCTGTCCCAGCTCGATGCCATCGGGCAAACTGCCTGGTCTGGAGGGGAGCAATCCTCCGTCGTACCAGGTCACCTTCACGGCCGGCATCTTTTGTTTGCCCACCCTCTCCCTTTCGGGGAATTTGTAGCGGATCATGGAGGTATTGGGGGCGCTTTCGTTGTTGAAGGCAGAGGAGGAGGCTTCGACGGAGCTGGGATGACCCAGTTTCAGCGAGGCGAAGACCACATCCAGTACATGGCAGGCCATATCGCCGAGTGCGCCGGTGCCAAAATCCCACCAGCCACGCCAGTTCCAGGGATGATAGGTCGAATGGTAGGGACGCATCGGTGCAGGACCTATGAACAGATCCCAATTGATGGTATCCGGCACCCACATTCCCTTTTCGGGTCGGGTAAGTCCCTGCGGCCAGATGGGGCGGTCGGTAAAGGCATCTACCCTTTTGACCTCTCCGATGGCACCGCTCCAGATCAGCTCACACACGTCGGCGACCGAATCGCTGCTGTGTCCTTCGTTGCCCATCTGGGTAACTATTTTGTATTTACGGGAGGCCTCGAGGAGGACCCTTGATTCATATACGGTATGGGTAAGCGGTTTTTGGACGTAAACGTGTTTGCCCAGCTGCATGGCGGCCAAGGCACAAACGGCATGGGTATGGTCAGGAGTAGCAATCACTACGGCATCAATCTCCTTGTTCATCTGTTCCAGCATGATCCGGAAATCCATAAACCTTTTGGCCGTGGGATAGGTCTCAAAGGTTTTCGCGGCATAAGTCCAGTCGATGTCGCAAAGGGCAACGATGTTTTCTGAATTCATGTTGCGAAGGTTGACTTGCCCTTTGCTGCCGACTCCGATACCGGCAATGTTGAGCTTGTCGCTGGGAGCCTTGTGCCCCAGACCACCAATAACCTGACTGGGCAAAATGGTAAATCCTGCTGCCGAAACAGCCGATACCCCGATAAAATCCCTGCGGGAGAAGTTGTTGCCTTTTTCCATGGTAGATGCGTAGTTGTGGTTGTTGAAAAGCAGTGGGTGGATGGTATCCTTCCACCCTGTGAAAATAAAAAAATATTACCAAACTATCTTCATGGTGAAAAATGGACTACGGCAGTACCTCAGCTACCACAAAGGTACTGCCTCCAACAAAGATCAAATCCTCCCTGTCGGCATACATCCTGGCATCCTTCAAGGCGGAAGGAACATCCTCATAAGCAGCGCCGTTCAATCCGAAGAAGGCAGCCATCTGCATCAGTTGATGCTCAGGCAGCGCACGCGGAATGGAGGCCTTGGTAAAATAATAGATGGCCTCTTTGGGCAGCAAAGCCAATACCCCCGCAATGTCCTTGTCGTTGACCATTCCCATCACAATGTGTAATTTTTTAAAGGGTGTGCGTCTCAATTGAGCTACCACTTCCCGGATACCCCCTTCGTTGTGTGCGGTATCACAGATGATGCGCGGATTTGCGCCAATCGTCTGCCAGCGGCCTTCCAGTCCGGTCGAGGTAGTGACATTTTCCAATCCTGCGCGAATGTTAGCTTCAGTGATCTTCCATTTCACCTTTTGCAGGACTCCCAAGGCGCATAAAAGGGTACAAACATTTTTGGACTGGTAGTTGCCCAACAGGTCGAGACGCAGGTTTTCATACAGGATTCCTGTTTCATTTTTGATATTAAAAATTTGCCTGTTGTCGATGGAAACTGTCGAGTAATCTGCCCTGAGTAGTTGGTCAGCAAACAGAACAGGAGCCCGATATTCGGCAGCCTTTCCTTCGAAGATGACAGAGGTCTGCGGATGGGTCTCGCCTATGACGACAGGCACGGCGTTCTTGATGATACCCGCTTTCTCCAATGCAATCCGGCCAAGGGAATCGCCAAGCAATGCAGTATGATCCAGACTGATGTTGGTAATGATAGAGAGTTCAGGCAAGACGATGTTGGTCGAGTCCAGTCTGCCGCCCAGGCCCACTTCTACAACGGCTACCTCTACCTCCTGTGAAGCAAAATAATCAAAAGCCATCAGCACGGTCAATTCAAAGAAGGAGGGTTCGAGACCCGCCGTCTTGTTAAGTTCCAAAAAGCGGTTCACAAAATCGATCACAAACGGTTTCGGGACCATCTCGCCATTGACCCTGATTCGTTCCCTGAAATCTTTGAGGTGAGGCGAAGTATAGAGGGCTGTTTTGTAACCAGCCGCTTGCAAAACAGCGGCAAGCATGTGAGAGACCGAGCCTTTGCCATTGGTTCCGGCGACGTGCACCGTGCGGAATTTGCGGTGGGGATGGCCAAATAGCCTGTCCAACGCCTGGGTATTATCAAGGCTGCCTTTGTAGGCTGCCGGCCCTTTTCGTTGATAATAAGGCAATTTCTCGTAGAGATAATCCAGCACTTCGTCGTAATTCATCTGGCAAATTTTATAAACAAATTGTAGATACAAAGATGTAAAAAACCTTTGGCCAAAACTATCACCGCATTGTTTTAGTATTATCTTTAAGCGTTACCACTCATGTACCTATGACATCCTTCCGGAAGATTAACCGGAGAGAATTTTTATTCTCCTGGCAAGCGTATGGGTGCTGACCCAGTTTGATTTAACAATATTCATTTTATGAAGCGACCAAAGACCTTTGTTCTGGATACCAATGTCATCTTGCACGACAGTGAATGCATTTACAACTTCGAAGACAACGATGTTGTCATTCCGATCACGGTATTGGAAGAGCTGGATAAATTTAAGAGAGGCGATGATCAGATCAATTTCCAGGCCAGGCAGTTTGTCAGAATACTGGATGAACTGGTAGGCAAGACTCCCATCGAAAAGGGCATACCCTTGGGACAGGGGAAAGGAAAACTCACCATAGAACTCGGAAAACCCTACTCTGAACAGCTGAAGGCCTCCTTCCGGGAAGACATTCCGGATCATCGTATTCTGGCTATCGCCGAATTTCTCCGCGACAAGCATCCCACCCGAAAGGTCATCCTGGTAAGCAAGGATGTCAACCTGAGGATTAAGGCAAAGTCCCTGCACATCGATGCCGAGGATTACAAGAACGACAAGGTAGAGGACATCGAAGTCCTTTACCAGGGCATCCGGGAGATGAAGGAATTTGACGATACACTGATCGCCAAATTGTACGAAAACAACTTTTTGTCCATCGAGGAGTCAGGCATAGAGAAGAAGCCCTTCCCCAACGAATTTTTCATTCTGAAGAGTTCGCACGCCAGTGTACTGGCTCATTACAACACTTTTCGCCAGCGTCTGGAGCGGGTAGACAAGAAGATTGCCTTTGGAATCAAACCCCGAAATGCAGAGCAAACCTTTTCGTTGCAGGCATTGCTCGACCCGGAGATTAAGCTGGTGAGCCTAACAGGCAAAGCCGGAACTGGAAAAACTCTGCTGGCACTTGCTGCTGCCATTGCCCAGCATGGTATTTACGACCAGATTATGCTTGCACGGCCTATCGTTGCACTGAGCAACCGTGACATCGGTTTCCTTCCGGGAGATGCGGAGGAGAAGGTATCTCCCTATATGCAGCCCTTGTTCGACAATCTGGCCGTCATCAAAAGATGTTTCGACATTCATACCCACGAGCACCACGTGATCGAAGACCTGCAAAAAGACGACAGACTGGTGATTTGTCCGCTGGCATTTATTCGGGGAAGAAGTCTTTCCAACTGCTATTTCATCATCGATGAGGCCCAGAATCTTACGCCACACGAGGTGAAAACGATCATCACCCGTGCAGGAGAAGGCACCAAAATGATCTTCACCGGAGATATCCAGCAGATTGACTCACCCTACCTGGACATGCAGTCGAACGGATTGGCCTACCTCACCGACCGCATGAAAGGACAGGATATTTTCGCCCACATCAACCTGCTCAAGGGTGAACGAAGCTACCTGGCAGAACTGGCAAGTGACCTGCTGTAGGAATTTTCGAATTTCAATTTTCGAATTTGGATTATTCAGAATAATTCCAAACAATTCCCTATTTTTGCAGGCTTGAATTGATCTTCATGCGATTTACGAATAAAAAAGTGGCCTTTGGCACCCTCGGGTGCAAACTGAATTTCTCTGAAACCTCTACCATAGCCCGATCCTTCCAGGAGCAGGGGTTTGCCAGAGTGAATTTCAAGGAGGTCGCCGATGTTTATGTCATCAACACTTGCTCTGTCACCGATTCGGCCGACAAGAAAAGCAGGGCGATGATCCGTCAGGCCACCCGGCAAAATCCTGCCGCCTTTGTGGTGGTAATTGGTTGCTATGCGCAATTAAAGCCGGAAGAGGCCGCTACCATCGAAGGCGTCGACCTGATCCTCGGAGCCAACGACAAGTTCAACATCACCAGATACCTGGAAAATCTTGAAAAGCACACCAGCAGCGAAATGCACGGCTGCACATTCAAGGAGATGATTGATTTTCAGCCAGCCTCCTCTTTCGGCGACCGGACGCGCAGTTTTTTAAAGGTCCAGGATGGCTGCAACTATTTCTGCACCTACTGCACCATTCCGCTGGCGAGGGGAAAAAGCAGAAATCCCTCCATCGCCAGTCTGGCGGAGGAGGCCAAAAGACTGACAGTCCAGGGGATCAAGGAGATCAACCTGACCGGGGTCAACATCGGCGATTTCGGCAAAAGTACCGGGGAGAGCTTCCTGGATCTGCTGAAACGATTGGACCAGATGGAGGAACTTGTCAGAATCAGGATGGGATCCGTTGAGCCCAACCTGATGAGTGATGAGATCATCGCTTTTGTAGCCGGGTCCCAAAGAGTTGCCCCCCATTTTCACATTCCCCTGCAATCTGGAACCGACGAAGTGCTGGATCTGATGAAGAGAAGATACACCACCGACCTGTTCCTTCAGCGGGTGGAAGCCATCAAAAAACAGATTCCACACGCCTTCATTGGGGTCGATGTGATTGCCGGGATGAACGGCGAGACACCCGACCTCTTTGAAAAAGCCTATCAATTTATAGCCAACCTGGATGTCTCTCAGCTGCACGCCTTCCCCTATTCAGAAAGGGCCAACACCAAGGCTTTGTCCATTGCCGGCGCAGTGCCTGTCGCAGAACGAAAGCAACGTACCCAGCGGTTAATTGCACTTTCTGAGGATAAACTTCATCAGTTCTACAAACACAATTTGGGTCGGGAGGCAACTGTCCTGTTTGAGAATCAACCTATCAAAAAAATAGCCGTTGGCTGGACGGAAAATTACATCAAGGTAGAAGTTCCATTTCAGGCAGAACTGATGAACACGACCCGGCTTGTGAGGTTGATGCAGATCGGTGAGAACGGTCAGGTCACGGCAGAGATCCTTTGATTTAGACATTGCACTCCCCACGATAATCATTACTTTTGCACCAAAAAATATGGGTTTGGAAAAGATCTGTCAGGAGGTCATTGAAATAGCCAAAGCAGCCGGGGCATTCATCGCCGGAGAGCGGACCAGTTTTGACCTCAAACTCGTTGAAATAAAAGGGAAAGCCAACTTCGTATCCTACGTCGACAAAAAGGCGGAGGAGATGATCGTGGATCGGCTCAGAAAGCTGTTGCCGGACTCAGGTTTCATCACAGAGGAAGGAACCGCTTTTGATTCAGGAGAAAAATTTCGGTGGGTAATTGATCCACTGGATGGTACGACCAATTTCATTCACGGTGCACCCCCCTATGCCGTCAGCATTGGACTAATGGAAGCGGACGAAATTGTGTTGGGCGTTGTCTATGAGATCACCAAAGACGAATGTTTCTATGCCTGGAAGGGTGGGAAATCAATGCTCAACGGTCGGGAAATCAAGGTGTCAGAGGCTTCAACAACTGAAGAATCCTTGATTGTTACAGGCTTCCCGTATGGTGAAGTAAAAAATTCGGATGCCTTTATCGATACCATCAAACATCTCATGGTTCATTCGCACGGTATCAGGAGGCTTGGTTCTGCCGCAACCGATCTCTCCTACGTAGCAGCCGGAAGATTTGAGGCTTTTTGGGAAACCGGATTGAGTCCCTGGGATGTGGCTGCCGGCATCCTTATCCTTCAGCTAGCTGGTGGCAAGGTCTCAGACTTTCACGGGGGCGACAATTTCCTGTTTGGTGGTCAGATCGTCGCTACCAACAAAAACTATTTCAACGAATTTCAATCCCTGATAGAAAATAATTACTGCAAATAGGAATGGATACTAAACCGAATTTGGGATACTACTTTCTACGGGTATTAACGTGGTTCATCCAACTCTTTCCGCTCAGGTTTCATTACATGATGTCCGACCTGATTTTTCTACTGATCTGTTACGTGATTCGATACCGACGCACTGTGGTCTATGCCAATTTAACCAATTCGTTTCCTGAAAAATCCAAAAAGGAGATCCGTACCATTGCACGCAAATTCTACCATCATTTCTGCGACAGCTTTATAGAAACCTTGTATTTTGACCGGATTTCGGAGAAAGAGATCAAAAAACGGCTCATCCTCCTTGATCAGGTAATTCTCGAAAAATATTTGGCCGAAGGTCGGCCAGTCATTCTGGCATTGGGACATTACAACAACTGGGAATGGAACTGCAGCTGGCCACTTAATTCAGATTACAAAGGGTATGTGATTTACAAACGGCTTACGAACAAGAGTTTCAATCTGTTTTATTACAACATGAGGGCGCGGTTTGGCATCAAACCACTTGAAAGGGCTGATACTTACCGGCAGTTGATTGCCGACCAGAACAATGGCCACGCATCAGCCTCTGCCTTTTTGATGGACCAGACTCCGCGCAAGTACGAGATTCAATATTGGACCTCTTTCCTGAACCAGGATACCGCTATATTGACAGGAACTGAAAAGGTGGCCAGAAAGCTGGATGCCGCCGTACTTTTCTGTCACGTCCGTAAACTGAAGCGGGGTTACAACCGGCTCGAATTCTCTGTCATAGCGGAACACGCCAAGGAGACCGCCCCGTTCGAAATTACGGAAAAGGCCACCCGCAAGATTGAAGAGATGATCATCGGTCGCCCTGAACTATGGCTTTGGTCGCACAAAAGATGGAAACACAAGCGGGAGGTTGCTACAGAAGAGTTGAATTGAATCCTGATTCAGGTATTCTTCTGGCAAAAACCAAACGCCACTTTGCGATCAAAAAACCTGTTTTCAAATTCTAATGCCGTCATTGACCAATAAATTTTAAGATTAAGTTCAATCACCAGCATGAGTAGCAAAATAAAGATCTCCATCGTTATCCTCAATTGGAACGGAAGCAGTTTTCTGCAGCGGTTCCTGCCTTCCGTCGTGGCCTGTTCGGATGAAAATTCGGAGATCATTGTGGCCGACAACGGTTCGACTGACGACAGCAAAAAAGTGGTCAAAGTTGATTTTCCAACGGTGAAGTACCTTCAACTGGATCAAAATTATGGCTTTGCTGAAGGATATAACAGGGCACTTGCCTCGATTTCAGCCGATTATATTGTTTTGCTCAATTCTGATGTCCAGGTAACACCGGGATGGCTGAGACCCATGGCACAATTGTTGGATAAAGATCCATCCATCGGCATCTGTCAGCCAAAAATATTGAGCCTCGATCGGCCCGATGAGTTTGAATATGCAGGAGCAGCAGGCGGCTTCATCGATCGTTTCGGTTATCCCTATTGCAGGGGACGGATCCTGCAAGAGGTGGAAAAGGATCTCCGACAATACGACGACACCCTTCCCGTTTCCTGGGCTTCCGGAGCCTGCATGATGGTGAGGGCAGATCTATGGAAATCTTGCAACGGTTTTGATGCCGATTTCTGGGCCCATATGGAGGAGATTGATCTTTGCTGGCGGGCCCAGCATCTGGGATACCGCGTTTTCATCTGTCCTGAATCGGTAATTTACCACCTTGGCGGCGGAACTCTTCATTACAACAGTCCACTGAAGATATACCTCAATTTCAGGAACAACCTCTATCTGCTTTTTAAAAACCTGCCGGGAATTCAACTGGCCACCAAACTACCGGTCCGAATGATTTTGGACGGCGTTGCAGCCTTGGTCTTTCTGTTAAAAGGAGAGCCGAAATCCTTCGGGAAAGTCTTCTCTGCACACCTGAAATTTTACCGTAGCCTTCCGTCCCTTGCCAGGAAACGCAAAGCCATCTTCAAAACCGGGAAAGGGAACAGGGTCAGGTTGACCACTCGCCAAGTCATCCTTTGGAACTATTTCATTCGCAAACGAAGAAAATATTCTGAAATAAATCACTAAAAATGCGCATCCTCAGAGAAAATTGTACAGGACTGGTCATCGACATCCAGGAAAAATTATGGCCGGTGATGGCAGGCAAGGATATCTTGGTATCCAACTGCAAAAAACTAGTTGAAGGACTTCAGCTGTTGAATGTGCCACTGGTTGTTACCCAGCAATACTCCAAAGGTCTTGGTGCTACCATTGAGGAGATCAGTTGCCATTTCAGTAACTTCAGTTACCTGGAAAAAAGTAGCTTCAGTTGTCTGGACGAGCCAACCTATGCTGCTTACCTGCAGCATTCTGGAAAAAAAAACGTATTGATTTGTGGCATCGAATCACATGTGTGTGTGCTGCAAACCGCCATCGATTTGCAGGAACAGGGCTACGTGCCCATTGTAGTGGCTGATTGTGTAGAATCCAGAAATCCGGAAGAAAAGAAGATAGCACTGCAGCGCCTCGCACTGGAAGGAATTCGTGTTTCTACTGCTGAATCACTGCTTTTTGAGTTGACCCGTTCCTCGCAAGCTTCCGAGTTTAGGGCTATATCGAAGATAGTCAAATAGTTGATTGCGTTTTTTCTACTTACGATTCGTAAGTTCAAAAATTGATGAAAAATATAATCTAAAGAACAATCCCTCATATTATTCGTATTTTTGCAACCTCTTGATCTTGAATGTAAAGTAATAGCTATGGAAGTATTTAAATTTGGCGGAACCTCTGTAGGTTCCATTGAAAACATGAGATCGGTGGTTCAGTTGATCACCGATGGAAAACAGAAGATGGTGGTACTTTCTGCCATGTCAGGCACGACCAACAGTTTGGTCGAGATCTCTGATTACCTCGCCAAAAAAAACAAGGAATCGGCCTTGACACAAATCAGCATCCTTGAAAAAAAATATTACAACGTGGTCTTCGATCTGTTCAAAAGCATTGAGATGAAAGACCGTGGAAAAAAGGTTCTGGAAGAGCACTTTGATTTCATCAAAGCTTTCACCACAGGCAGCTTTACAGAAGTTGGAGAAAGGGCCATTCTTGCCCAGGGAGAGCTAATTTCCACTGCACTCTTTACCCTTTTGATGCAGGAGGAGGGATTCAATGCCATCTTACTTCCGGCACTCGAATTCATGAAGATTGATGCGGACAAGATGCCCGACAGCAGGTTTATCAAGCAAAAACTGAATGAAATCATCACAGCACAACCAAAGGCAGATTATTACATCACCCAGGGATTCATTTGCAGAAATGAACTGGGTGAGATCGACAACCTGCAACGTGGCGGTTCGGATTATACCGCCACCCTGATCGGTGCAGCCATTCACAGCAACGAAGTTCAAATCTGGACGGATATCGACGGATTTCACAACAATGACCCAAGGTTTGTCCCAAATACGAAAAGGGTGGATGTGCTCTCCTTCAACGAAGCGGCCGAGCTGGCCTATTTTGGTGCAAAAATCCTGCACCCGCAAACGGTGCTTCCAGCCAAGAACAACAACATCCCAGTCAGGTTGAAGAACACCATGAATCCGCCTGATCCGGGAACCCTGATCACGGCAGAGAGCAAGGGAGCTGGCATTAAGGCCGTTGCTGCGAAGGACGGAATCACCGCCATCAAGATACGCTCTGGCAGGATGTTAAATGCCTATGGTTTCATGAAAAACATCTTCGAAATTTTTGAATATTTCAAGACCTCGGTGGATATGGTAACAACCTCAGAAGTAGCTGTTTCCGTGACCATTGACAACCCGAAACATCTCGAGGAAATTGTCAATGAGCTGAAAGAGTATGGGGATGTGGAGGTCGACAAGAACCAAACCATCGTCTGCATTGTCGGAAATATGATTGCCGAAGAGAAGGGATTTGCAGCCAAGGTTTTTATTGCCCTGGAAAATATTCCCGTCCGAATGATCTCCTATGGTGGAAGCCGGCACAACATTTCTGTTCTTGTCAATACCAACGACAAAAAAGAGACGCTTATGGCCCTCAGCGAAAAATTGCTCAACGTATAACCCTTTATAATGGAAGATTTTAATGATCCGATCAGGGATCCACTCAATTACAAACTGGGATTTTTGTACGTCAACAAGGCTGATTCACGGGTCTTCGTACCAAAAAGATACGGGATAGGCTATACCCTGAACTTTGGCAAGCCATATGTGGTAGTGGGATTTTTACTGATTCTGGCTGCAATTCTTTATACGGCCATATTCCGTTAGATGGCTGTCGCAGAAATCTCACTGCTTACGCAGTTTTCAAAGTTGCAAACCGGTGTGGCATACATTTTTAGCCAGAGAACCATGGAGTCCTCAATGTCTTCGTTTACCAACTGAAGTCTTTTGTGCGTCAATTCCACGAAGGAATCTTTTTCTTCCTGTGAATATCTGTTCGCATATTTGGCAGTCTTGAAATACAAGTCGTAGGCGATATAGTTGTTGGGAAAAAGCCGGTAATTTTTATAAATCTCCTTGTCAATGTGTTCCGCCAGCAATCTCAGCCGTTCGTTCATCCCAGGCTCATTGGCAATGCAATGGAGCACATTCTCGTCTATTTGATTCCCAAACTGAATGTGAATCCTTCCCTTTTGGTTGCTTAATCCGCTCACCATGCTCAAGAGATCGTCTTTCTCCGTTTTCTGGAAATTGGGATCATTTTGGCGTTTCTTCAACTCGGCAACTTTTTCATTCCCGCAAGGCTCAATCTCATAGGAGATAGCCATCGGTACTATTTTCAACTCTTCAAATCCTTGAAAGAATCCAGTAGCATTCGACATGTTCAGCATTTTCAACAACCCGGGCTGGGTGATATCGTTACCATCCTTGGCTCTCCCTTCACGCTGGGCAATCCAAATGGAATCGTTTCCATTCGTAATCATATGCCGGATGTACTGAGATAAAATTTTGGAGGAGGTCAGCATCTGTTTGACAGGAATATTCCGATTTACGATAAAGGAGCGGTTGATGCGTACGAGGTCATTGATCCAGGGAAATATCAGCAAATTGCTTCCAATCGCAATTTCCGTCGGACTGAAGCCACTTGCGTGCATTTTAACATTCAGCAAAGCTGAATCCAGAATGATGTCCCTGTGATTGGAGATGTAAAGATATCGCTGATTCTTATCCAATTGATCCAATCCGTTCATTGTTAGCCCATTGGAACTGGAAGCCAGGATCTGATTGATGACAGGAACCACCAGATTGGATTGAAAATCCTCTATCGATTTGGTTGCCTTAATTGCTGCCTTCATCTGCACCAACGCTTCCTCCCCTGTCTGCAATTTTTTCAACATAGCATTGAAATCAGGATCGTCCAACAATCTGGCGAGTACTGTAGCTAACTCATCGTTCCGATAGGGGCGGATATCGTCAAAGTTGTGCGTAGAATGCATTTTTTTCTTGTTATAATTCAGTTACCCATTCTCCGGGCAGCGCAAAGTTACGAAATATCACTGGACTGAAGGGTTTTTTAGACTTTTTTAACCTTTCGATACGTTTACCAATGTGACATTTCTACTGAAAAACTAGCGAAGTTAACTGAAAAAAAATCTGGCTATCAAGGAGTAAGGACCTAATAATTTTAAATTTTTTAGGTTAGAAAACTTAATACCTTAATGTTTATTCGAGTTGGAGGCAAACGAAATCTGACAGATCAGAAATTGAGACAGAACTGCCCTCTCCAATCGAATCGGTGATTTCCCAATGTCGCGTCGTTTCCGGTTCCCATCGAAACAGCATTGGCTCGAAGGATGTACCCACCTTTCAGGTAAACAGAAAACAACCTGGATGGTTGCCATTTGAGATTCAGGTAGGTTCGGATCCCTTTCCCGTAAAAAGAAGGGATGGCGTAGTAATAGATCAGGTCATTTTCATAGCTAAAAACCCGAGAATTGTAACCGTCTGTTTTGTAGGCTGCCATCCTGAACCAGGCCTTGAATTTAGGGGAAGCTCCGTAGATCAAATCCTGAAAAAAAAGGTACCCATTTTCAACTTTTGAATTATAACGATACCCGGCAACTTCCAGCCTGCTCCTTAATTCCAATCGTTCATTTACTTTCCAGTCGGCGTGTAGCCTCCATTTTGAGGTTGATTCGTCCCATTGTTCCGGAATACCCGTTGCCCCTGCTATTTTCCTAGGCTTCACGACAAATCGTGCCATCAGGTAAAAAGTCAGGTTTCGGCTGACTGAAATCTCCTCCCGGAAGGCAATGGCCTTTCCGCTGGCCGGAGTAATGGTTTGATAGGTCAGCCAGGGGAAATAAAACAGGTCTGCCTGACCACTCAGTTTAATCCTGGCAAGTGGAAAATATTCAAAAGCTGTATAGAATCCTTGCTCGTTGCGGCCTCCGCTGCCTTCGGCAAAAGCTCCGGAATAAAAGGTCTGAAATGCCGGATCATAAAACCTGTACAACAAAGAGAACAGAAGCTGCGGATGTGCCTTCCATATCATTCCGTTTACGAAGGCAGGTTTGCCATTTTGCGAAATTCCTGCCTCTCCAAAAAAACTTAGCTGGTTTAAAATCAGATGATAATCTATCCCAAAATTATTGTTGAATCTGCCTTCAAAGGTTTGAAGCTTATAGGGAGCATCCCCTTTTTCTACAGGTAATCCAAACCGGTGATGGGAGGCAAGGAAGCCAATACGCCAGTTGCTGAAGCGTAAATCGAAATAAGCCCCCAGAAGTTGTTCTTTTGCATTCTTCTCATCCTGCAATTCAGATTCAGTTCGATGTAAGCCGTCGCTTCGGAAGGAGCTAATACTGACCTGACCGGTTGAATCCTTTGCCTGATTGGCATCCAATTGCCTAAGAGAATAGAAAATAGAAAGATTTACAACTTTCAGTTTAAGCTGAACTGCGACTCCCCGAAAAAAAGCACTTTCATTGGATGAACTATATGGACGGATCCCTTCACCCGTTCGCATCAATGAAGTCAGGTCTGAATCATAGCTCACTCCTCCACCCGACCAAAGGTTTACTCCCTGGCCGAAACGCAGGTGGTAATCGCCCAAAACGATGTGGTGCAATTTGCCATTTCCCTGCCAGGAGAGAAACCCTGAGTAAAAATCAAATCCAGTTTTGTTGGATTTACGGAAAAAGTCTTCACCGGCATCATTTTCAGCGGTCATCCCAATTTTTAACCATTTACCTACTTCCGCACGGTACCTGGAAAAGTAGGAAAATGGAGTTCCACTGTAGGCAGGAGCCTTGCCATTCCTTGCCTGATATCCAGCGGAAACTGGCAAGGTCTCCTTGATTCGAGAGAGTATATTTTGATGAACGGTCCCCTCCCTCTTTCTTTGAAGGGAGTCGCGTGGCACATCAAACCTTACGAAGGGTTCCAACTTCTGCAAAATCCGGGAATCAAATTTACCCATCACCGCCAATTCCTTAAGGGTAAGAATCTCTCCATATTTCTGACGGTAATTCAAGATATCCTGAACCTGTTTGAAATTAAAAAGGTTCAGGTGCATCAGCTCCTCCTCAGTAGCCAGATTGATGAAAATGGGATGAGCTGAATAGTAGTCAAGGTCTTCCAACAGCAAAGAGCCAGCTGTAGTTCCATCCTCCGTCTCGGTGAGGGATTCAACCAGTTCCTCTCGCCGCATCTCTTTACGCAAATCATGCTCCTGAGCAAAATCCGGAATGGCAAGTACTGTCAGAGCCACGACGATCATAATTTTACGCATAAGACTTTTCATTTCAAATTGATATCGATTGAAAATACGGGCGAGAATCCCAATATTTCGTGGTGAACCAGTGCAAAATCCAATTGAAAATTCTTCATCCGGTACCCAAATCCGAATGAATGTTGAAATGGGTTCGTTGCAATGCCTGCCCTGATCCAGTAGCTTTGCCGCAGATTGTACTCAGTGCCGACCCGAAATCCAATACCTGCCATTCTTTCATAAATTGATTCTCCCGCAAGGAGGATTCGTTCGGTCAGCCGGCAAGAGGCACCTCCCCTGATTATCAATGGAAAAACCACGTGGTAATTCATTGTTTCGATGGAGGAGGATGCCAAATGGGAAAAATGCAGTCCGAATAACAAATTGCCGGAAAGCCTCAATCGCACACCTGCATCTGCTTGAAACGAACCTTTGTGCCTACCCGCCTCAGGCAAACTGAGGTCAAAATAATTAAGATGAATGCCCGCAGCCAGCTTTCCGCTCAGATTTTTTGCCAAAGCGATCCCAATTGATGATTCACGGTAATCAGCAACGCCGGATTGGGATAAGGACATGGCAACTACCTCCGAACGCAATGGACAAACCAGCGAAAGTGAATTTTCGTAATATCCGGAGATGAAAAAGGGGTTGGAATAACTCAATCCGATAGAAGGAAGTTTCTCCTCAGTCAATAGAGCTTGGTTGTGAAAAACCGCAAAAGCACCTGGAACCGCTACGACCGCCAGGGAGAGGGCCGAAGGCCGGGCTCCGGCACGAACCATCCTTGCCATGGAAGCTCCTCCAAATGGAATCAGCAACACGAACAACGGAATCAACAGACCGGTTTGTAGATCTCTGTTACGCATTTTCCGAAAATTTGCCTGAGAAAAGAGACCGGTCAACCCCACTGCGAGGGGAGATAAAAAGAGGGAGCTGCTGACCGCACTCCCTCTAATATACTGAAAAAAAACGAGAATTCAAAAAGCTAATTGGTCTTGAAAGGATATTTGACTTTCGACAATTCGTTGTTGGCTTCGACAATTTTATTCTTCAACTCATTTTTGAAGTCAATTAACTTGGTCATCAGGATTTCATCGCCTGTGGCGATCATTTGGGCAGCCAGGATGGCAGAATTTCGAGAACCATTGAGAGCGACGGTTGCCACCGGAATTCCCGGAGGCATTTGAAGGATGGCCAGAATGGCATCCCAACCCTCCAACGAGGCCTTAATGGGAACACCAATTACGGGAAGTGGCGTCATGGCAGCGATCACGCCCGGCAAATGTGCAGCCATACCAGCTGCTGCAATGATGACTTTGATACCTCGTGCACGTGCACCTTTGGCAAATTTTTCAACCTCCTCGGGAGTTCTGTGGGCAGACAAGGCGTACATCTCAAACGGTATTTCCAGCTGGTTAAGCACCTCTGCGGCACCCGACATCACACCAAGGTCAGACGTGCTGCCCATGATGATACTAACTTTTGGTTTCAATCCTTGAAGCATGGTAGATAAATCTATTTTTCTTTGCCCAAAATTACAATATATTCTCCAATGTCGCCATTTATTGACTCATACCTTCATTTTTTTTTGCCCCCCCGAAAAGAAAACTTTATATTTGTGCAACCTTTACAGCGGCAATTCTAACACCATCCTTGAACGGTCAAATCTGCATCAGGAAGAGTCATCTTTGGTATTAAAAGGTGCAAAAAGCATCTATTACCGGTGTTTTAGAAATTGTAAAATTTTGTATTATACTGAAATGCAATCAGTTATAAATTTAACATTTTTCCCAATATGGGAAAAAAAGATAATTTCAAGGGGGTTTCTCTAATTGCATCACCTGAGCCTGTCGGAGCAGGTGATTTTCAGGCGAAGCCTCCAGGAGTAAAGGCCCATTAATATTGATTCATCAGGATGAGCTCTTTAGGAAGAATAAGAAACTTCCCAATCATCAATAAACAACCTATTTTTCTTATGAAACGGATTAAACTGTGGGACAAGGAGTTTGAGATTTCACTGCCATTTGAAGAGATCCAAAAGGCCATAAAAAAAATGGCAGTCCAGATGAATTATGATCTCCAGGGCAAAAGCGCACTCTTTGTCTGCATCCTGAACGGATCATTTATGTTTGCTGCTGATTTGATGAAGGAGCTTGAACTAAACGATGCCGAGATCTCATTTCTGAAATTAGCCTCCTATGCCGGCACCTCTTCAACAGGAGAAATAAGGGAACTGATCGGGTTAAATGAAGAGATTAAGGACAGAACGGTGGTGATTCTGGAAGATATCGTCGATTCTGGTCATACCATTGCTGATGTCATTTCACAAGTTTCAAAAAAGGGTGCCAGGGAGGTTAAAATAGCAACCCTGCTTTTCAAACCGGATGCACTGAAGATGAAGGTTGATCTGGATTATGTTGGCATCGTCATTCCCAACGATTTCATCGTGGGATATGGATTGGATTATGACCGCAGGGGCCGCAATTTGAAAGACATATATACGTTAGTAAAATAATATTACATGCTTAATTTGGTTTTATTTGGGCCACCTGGTGCCGGAAAAGGTACGCAGGCTACTTATCTGGCCAAAGCCTACCAGCTGATTCACCTCTCCACCGGAGAGATCCTCCGGGAGCAGATTGCCGCCGGTACGGAAATTGGCTTATTGGTTAAAGATACCATTCAGCGAGGGGAGTTGGTTCCTGACGCGACCGTCATTGACCTGATTCAGGATAAACTCGACAAAAATCCGGAAGCGAAGGGGTTTCTTTTTGACGGGTTTCCGCGTACAGTTCCACAGGCTGAAGCACTGGATGTTTTGTTGGTTCATTACGGACGCAGTGTGAGTGCCATGCTGTCGCTGGAAGTTGAAAAAAAGGAGTTGATGGCCCGTCTGATGAGCAGGGGTACCACTTCCGGAAGAATCGACGATGCAGATCTTGCAGTTATTGAAAACAGAATCCAGGTTTACAATGACAAGACCGCCCCACTGATCCAATATTACAGTAAAGCAGGTAAATATGAGGCCATAAACGGCGTCGGAACCGTCCAGGAGATTACGGACCGGTTAAGGTTTTACATAGATAAACTTCCCTTAAACAAAAAGAGCCGTTAAACGGCTTTTTTGTTTCTTATTTGGGAAGATCAGGAAGATTCTCGGTCACGAGCGTCAGCTCCCTGTACCAGACTTCTCCATATTTTCGTATGAGGGGTTCTTTGAGGTATTTCCAAAGTGGCAAGTCACTTGATTTTCCACAAGCCCTACCGGCTTTGCAAATCTTCAACTTTTCATAGTTGACCCCATCAAATCTTTTGTATTCCGTGATTCTGATGGGGAAAAGATGGCAGGAAACCGGCTTTCTAAATCCTGTATTTTTTTCAAAATAGGCTCTTTCAATGGCACAAAGGGTAATCCCCTGCCCATCCACGAAAGTGAAAACACACTCATTTTTGCCCACAATCGGTGTAACCAAATCGCCGTCCTGGTCAATCAATGAAAAGCCTTGCTTTGCAATTTCCTGCAGATTAACCTCGGAGAGATACTCCATAAAATCAGGAAACAACTGTTCGATGATACCTGCCTCTTCTGTCGTCAGGGGAGCACCGCTGTCACCTTCAATGCAACAAGCACCCTTGCACTGGTGCAGGTCACAGCAGAATTTCGACTCCAGCACATCCAGGCTGACGATGGTTTTCCCGATCTCAATCATATCAGTACTTTTCCCGTCATCTCTGGTGGAACTTCCAGCCCCATGATGGTAAGGATGGTTGGAGCCACATCTGCGAGTATGCCATTTTGGATGACTGCATCCTTACGATCTGTTACCCAGATGCAAGGTACCGGATTCAAGGAATGGGCAGTATTGGCACTTCCATCATCATTAACTGCAAAATCAGCATTCCCGTGATCAGCTATCACCAGCACATCGTATCCGTTGGTGCGGGCAGCTTCCACTACCTCCTTCACGCATTGATCAACTGCCTTAACGGCTGCCTGAATGGCGGTGTAAACACCCGTGTGCCCAACCATGTCACCATTGGCAAAATTCAGACAGACAAAGTCGGCACTCTTTTGATTCAGTGCTTCTACGATGGCATCCTTTACAATTGGCGCAGACATTTCCGGTTGTAGATCGTACGTGGCCACCTTTGGGGAAGGTACCAGAATCCTACGTTCGCCGTCAAATTCGCTCTCCCTTCCTCCGGAAAAGAAGAAAGTAACGTGGGCGTATTTTTCAGTTTCTGCAATTCTGATCTGCTTCAGTCCTGCCTTGGAGACCACTTCTCCCAGTGTATTGTAAACATTGTCCTTGTCAAAAATAACCTCAATATTTTTGAAAGAAGATTTGTAATTGGTCATCGTATACCATTGCAGCGGCATGGTGTACATCTCCTGTTCGGGATGATTCTCCTGTGTAAAAGCAATGGTCATTTCCCGCAAACGGTCGGTACGGTAGTTGAAACAAATTACTACATCCCCCTCCTGAATCGTGGCAATTGGCTGATCCAGCTCATCCGTCATCACAATGGGCTGTATGAATTCATCGGTAACCCCCGCATCATACGAATCCTGAATGGTTGCGAGCAAATCTTTGCTTTTTTGGCCGACCGACTTGGTCAGCATATCGTAGGCCAGTTTGACCCGGTTCCAGTTGTTATCGCGGTCCATGCCAAAGTAACGTCCCACCAGCGTAGCAAATTTAGCCTTGGTAACGGCCAGCTGCTTCAGATCTTCCTCGACAAACCCATAACCCGAACGGGGATCCGTGTCGCGGCCATCTGTAAGTCCGTGGATGAAAATCTTGTCGAGTCCCATATCCGTGGCAATCTGTGCCAGTGCAACCATATGGAGGCTCAAGGCATGAACTCCTCCAGGGCCTATCAAGCCAATCAGATGAACAGGCTTATTGTTTTCTTTGGCGTACGTAAATGCCTTGACCAATTGCTTGTTATCCTTCAGTTTATTCTCCCGGATTGCCTTGTTGATCTTGACAAGATCCTGGTACAATACCCGGCCGGCACCAATATTGAGGTGACCTACCTCCGAATTGCCCATCTGTCCATCGGGCAGACCAACATCTTCACCGGAGGTCAGCAACTGACTGTGCGGATAAGTATTCCAGAGGTGATCGATAAAGGCTGGATGGGTGGAGTAGATTACATCAGATTTGCTTTTGTCACCTATTCCCCAACCATCGAGGATCATTAAAAGTGTACGTTTTACTTCGCTCATAATACTATTTACAATTTTCTTTTTACCATTTTATCAGAATTCAACCAAGAGAACTTTATCTTCTGCGTTGCATTGTGCTGTCAATCAGAATCGTGTACATTTGTCAATTTCAAGTTGTCAATTGTCAACTGTTCTTCCTGTCCAAAACCGCGCGCAAAAATACCTTTTTCGGGCAACAATAAAAAATGGCCCGAAGGCCACTTTTTAAAATTTGCTATACCGTGTAGGTGGAAGAAGCAGTATCTCCTCCCCTGCCGGTCCAATTGGTGTGGAAGAATTCTCCACGTGGCTTGTCCAATCTTTCATACGTATGCGCTCCAAAATAGTCACGTTGAGCCTGCAATAAATTTGCAGGAAGTCTTTCACTGCGGAATCCATCGAAATAGGTTAAAGCAGTGGCAAGACAAGGAATCGGAATACCGTTGGTGAATGAAGCTGCTGCAACCCGTCTCCATCCAGCTTGCGCCTTTTCGATGGTTTCAGTGAAATAGGCATCCAGCAACAAATGTTCCAATCCTGGATTCTTATCGAAGGCTTCTTTGATTTTGCCTAAAAATACCGAACGGATGATACATCCGCCACGCCACATCAGGGCAATACCACCATTATTCAGGTTCCATTTGAACTCTTTCGCAGCTTCACCCATCAAGTCATAACCCTGGGCATAGGAGATGATTTTTGCTCCGAAAAGGGCATCCTTCAAGTCACTTAAGAACTGAACACGATCGCCGGTAAATTTCTTTTCGGGTCCGTGGAGTACCTTAGAGGCTTTTACCCTCAAATCTTTTTGTGCAGAGAGGCATCTTGCAAAAACCGATTCTCCGATTAAAGTAAGTGGAATTCCAAGATCGAGTGCCGCAACGCCTGTCCATTTGCCAGTTCCTTTTTGACCGGCAGTATCCAGGATTTTTTCAACGAGAGGTTCTCCATTTTCATCCTTGAAACCGAGGATGTCTCGGGTGATCTCAATCAGGTAACTGTCCAGATCGCCTTTGTTCCATTCGATGAAGGTATCGTGCATTTCATCGGCAGTCATGCCAAGCAACTCCTTCATGATCTGATAGGCTTCGCAGATGATCTGCATGTCACCGTATTCAATTCCGTTGTGAACCATCTTGACAAAATGACCGGCACCATTTTCACCCACCCAGTCACAGCAAGGTTCGCCATCGACCTTGGCGGCAACCGCCTGAAAGATGGTTTTCACAGCCGGCCAGGCTGCAGGAGATCCTCCCGGCATCATGGAAGGACCTAAGAGCGCACCCTCTTCGCCTCCAGAAACGCCTGTTCCGATAAAGAGTAAGCCTTTGCTTTCAACATATTTTGTCCGGCGAATGGTATCCGGAAAATGGGAATTTCCACCATCGATGATGATGTCTCCTGCCTCCAGGTGCGGAATAATCTGCTCTATAAAATCATCTACAGGAGCTCCCGCTTTTACCAACATCATCACTTTGCGAGGACGTTCCAGGTTCTGGCACATCTCTGCAATGCTGTGGCATCCGATAAAATTTTTACCGGCCCCACGACCAGCCATAAATTTGTCGACTTTATCCACCGATCTGTTGTATACTGCGACGGTAAAGCCTTTGCTTTCCATGTTTAAAACGAGGTTTTCCCCCATAACGGCCAATCCGATCAGCCCAATGTCTGCCTTCTTCATTTTTTTGTTTTTTAAAATATTTAGTATCTGATTTTCACAATTATTTTTTCAAATCCGGAATCCCAGCCTTCTCAATTTGTCTATCACCTTTGGATTGCTGAATTTGCCGGTGACTGTGTAGGCCGAAAATTCTCTTCTGACAGGGTAATCACCTCTTTGTTTTTCAAAAGTTGAAATATTTTCCCTGAGTCTGGAATCATCCTCGCGAATGTCATAAGTCGACAGAATGGCTTCGGACAGAATCTGCTCTGTTGTTTTATTCGTGCCATCGATCAATATTTCCGACTGGGAAGGTTTCTCCACATTACTGGCTTTCCAGTTCCTGGAGGACCATCCAAAGAAGCGGCTGACTGCCTGGACACTCATTTCCGTCCCCTTGGCCTTCCCATCGCGCGAATAGCCGGCGATGTGCGGAGTAGCCAGATCCACCAGTGCCAGCAATTCAAGGTCAAGATTGGGTTCATTTTCCCAACAATCTACTACGGCACCTGAAATCTGACCGGATTGGATGGAATCTTTCAAAGCATCCGTTTTAACGACCTCACCCCTGCAACTATTAATTATTAAAGGCTTCCGTAACATCTTGGCAAAAAAATGCTCGTCCGCAAGGTGAAAAGTAGCATCTTCACCATCTGGATTGAGTGGAACGTGCAGGGTAATCACATCCGATTCTTCAAGAATTTTACCCAACTCAACAAAACCCCTGTTACCTTCGACTCGTGCCCGTGGGGGATCGTTGAGTAGCACCCTCATACCAAAAATATCTGCAATTTTTGCCACCTTCGACCCAACGTTGCCCACACCAACCACACCAATGGTCTTTCCTGCCAATTTCCAGTTCAACTTATCAGCCATCACCATCAGCACGGAGGCTATGTATTGTTCCACAGACCCTGCGTTGCATCCAGGCGCATTCATCCACTTGATTCCGGCTTTTTCACAGTAGTCGGTATCTATGTGATCATAGCCGATGGTAGCCGACGCAATGATCTTGACGGAAGACCCCGCCAAAATGGACGCGTTACAATTGGTTCTGGTTCGGGTAATGATGGCATCAGCATCTCTGACCACTTCTGCAGTCGTCATGGATCCCGGTAGGTAAACTACCTCGGCATAAGGTTCTAGTGCACCCTGAATATAGGGGATTTTGTCGTCGATGATGATTTTCATTCTAGCTTTATTCGATATAAATCAAATAGTTATACTTCTTGCAACAAGATATGAGATATGAGATATGAGATATGAGAGATAAGACATGAGAGGCTGAAAAAGTAAGCTTTGGTGGCTCATGAGCTCATCATTCAAATTCCGCTCAATATTTGAAGCGCTCACGGTAGGCCCACAATCCCAGTGCAGGGTTCGAGATGTAAAAAATCTCCTCGCCGTCTGGCATCACGTTAAAACCATCCTTGAGGCTGGTGTGATCGTATTTTTTCTCCATAATCTCCAGATCGGCATACTGAAAACCAACACTTTCAATCTCCTGACGGGTGAGATTTTTGGCCTCCTTACCGGGACAATAGGTGATGTTGAAGCGACCTTCCGAGGATCCGTGAATCAGATGGGCAGCAGCACTCAAATTGTTGCGCAGCTCTTCGTGTTCATCACAGGATTTCAAGGTAGCCGGCGTTCCAAAATAGCCATACTTCCGGATGAGGCGGTCAATCTCCTTGTCCTCTCCAAATTCGACCAGCGCAGGAGCCAGAATAATCAGGTCACCTTCGTCGGCCAGGGCCATCCGGGTACGGTAAATTGATTTGTTTCCCAGCCAGGTACTCTTAAACTCGGTTGGATCGAGATAAACAACGACCTTTTTCAACGGCTTTTCAAGCATTTCAAAATTGATCAGCAGGGAAAGCTTTGCAGCAAGATCGAAGACCTCGGCATCATCCCCGATAAAGAGTCCGCGGGTCTTAATTTTCCCATCCGTCTTATCCAGTCCGACGACCGTCTGAACATAGATAATCGGCAAATGTTGCGTAAAATTTTCCGATGCATAGTTGAACACCCTGCGTACAGGTGTATCTGCATGTCCCATCATCCGTTCCATGCCATAGGCAGCACCGATGAAGTGACTCTTGTTGATTCCTTCCACCCCTCCGGTACCTACAAAAATGTTCTTGTTGTAGTTGGCCATGCCTACCACTTCGTGCGGAACCACTTGTCCGATGGAGAGAATAAGATCAAAATTCCCCTCGAGCAAAAGTTTGTTTACCTGGGCGGGCCAGGGAAAGCTGACGGCACCCTTGGAAACCTCCTGCACGAAACTGGCCGGAACTTCGCCAACGGTAACTACATCGTTGCGCCAATCGTGTTCACGGATCAGCGATGGCGGCATTGAACCAAACATGTGATCGATTTGGTGGGCAGTCATCGGTGTATGCGTTCCCAAGGCTGGCAGCACATCCGTCAACGACTCGCCATAGTATTGCCAGGTCATCTCTGTCAACTCACCGGCACGACTGGGGAGTCTGGTATAATCCGGTGGAATGGCCAGCACTTTTTTGCGCTTGCCCAATTTTTCGAATGCCTCGAAGAGACCCTTTTTCAGGTCTTCGGCAGTTAATTCACTATCGATAGAACCTTTTGCGTAATAGATCATTTCAAAAATTTACGATTTAATTAAATACTATTGACTATTTTCATGCTGCAAACTTTTTATACACACCTAGTGAATAGTCAATGGTCTAAGTGTAAACTATCGTTTCACCCTGGCATTGCCTTTCCAGATGCTCCAAACCATCTCTTCATCTGCGGGTTGGGCATAGTCGGTCAGGAAAGTGGTGGCCAATGCACCGGAAGCCCAGCCGAACTGAATCCATTTGGCAGGTTCCCAGCCCTTCAGAATGCCATAGAGCAAGCCGCCTACAAATCCGTCTCCACCACCGATGCGGTCGAGGATGGTTATTTTGCGCGGCTCAACGACGTGCCATTCGGTCCCTTCCAATACAATCGCGCCCCAGAGGTGCTCGTTGACGCTGACAACCTGACGGAGCGTGGTGGCAAAAACAGATGCATTCGGGAATTTTGCTTTTACCCTGTAAATCATCTCCTTGAATCCATCTATCTCTGAACTGATCTGTTTGCCGCCTGCTTCTGGTCCTTCGATTCCCAGACAAAGCTGGAAGTCTTCCTCGTTACCGATCAAGATATCCGATACAGAAGCAATTTCTTCAAAAATGGCACTCAACTCCGCTTCCCTTCCTTTCCAGAAAGAGGCCCTGTAATTCAGGTCAAAAGCGATCCTGGTACCGTGCTTCTTGGCCATCCGTGCCAATTCGAGACAGAAGGTGCTGGTTTCGGGGGACAAGGCTCCGATTAATCCGGAAAGATGCACGATTTGCACACCTTCCTGTACAAATATCCTGTCAAGGTCAAAATCCTTCACATTCAACGTACGACCAACCTCACCGGCACGATCGTTCTGTACCCTGGGTCCTCGGGTTCCGTAACCACTGTCGGCAATGTTAAACTGATGCCTGTAACCCCAGGGATTACCCTGCTCCACTTCAACCCCTTCGTAAGTCATGTTTCTGCTAAGTAAATTACTTTTGATCATCCGGGCAATCGGACTGTCTTTTACGAAGGTGGTCAGGACCTTCACAGGAAGGCCAAGATAGGAGGAGATGCTGGCCACATTGGTTTCGGCACTTGAGACTTCCATCTGGAAAAGGGAGCTGCTGTGGACCGGCTGTCCATTGAGTGGCGTGATCCTGACACCCATGCTGGTTGGAACCAGCAAGGAGGTTTTGCAATTTTGTTTTAATGTGAGGCTCATATGAAATGGTTTGAATTGTTTGATGAGGTAGAAATGTATTCCTTATACTCCGCTGTAGGCATTGAACCCCCCATCAACGGGGATGACAATTCCGGTTACGAAGGAGGAGATGTCGGACAAAAGGTAAAGGGATCCACCTTGCAAGTCATCGGGATCACCAAATTTTCCCATCGGGGTATTGGTAACAATTTTGTGTCCACGGGGTGCATAACCGCCTGTTTTTTCATCCAAAACCAGAAAACGGTTCTGACTGGTAATGAAGAATCCCGGAGCAATGGCGTTGACACGGATACCCATTTTTGCCAAATGGACTGCCAGCCATTCGGTGAAATTGTTGACGGAAGCCTTTGCCGCCGAATAGGCAGGAATCTTGGTAAGGGGGTGATAAGAATTCATTGAAGAGATGTTCAGTACCGAACCCTTCCTTTTCAGGAGCATATCGCGGGTAAATACCATCGTAGGGAGGATAGTGCCCTTAAAATTCAAGGCAAAGACCTTGTCAAAACCCTCCATCTGAAGTCCATAAAAAGTCTTTTCGAGGTTGTCGAGGTCTGCTTCTTCCATCTGTTCCACCTGTGTCGTTGCCTGGGGAGAGTTGCCTCCCGCACCGTTGATCAGGAGTTCGATCGGACCCAGTTTCTCGTTGATAACCAGTTTAGCCGCTTCGAGCGACTCCTTGTCCAAAACATTTGCTTTTACGCCGATGCAGGTTGCATCGAATTCCTTGCTGATGTCAGCAGCCACTTGCTGGGCCAGTTCTTCGTTGATGTCAACAATGGCTACCTTGGTTCCCACTGAAACCAGTGCCTTCACCAGGGAGATTCCAATCACACCTGCACCACCTGTGATGACACATACTTTTCCATTCAGGTCATCGAAAGAAATTTTCTTCATTTTTTTAGTCTATTTAAGTTGAAATAATTGAATTAATAGGAATTGTAAAAATTTATGTTCTCCCTGGTTATCAAATCGATGGAGGTGAAATTCTCTTTCTTGATTTTATCCTTCTTGACAAGATGGTCAAAAAGCAGGTTAATTGCCTGAAAAGCCTGCATTTCAGGTTTTTGACAAATCAGAAAATCAATTTTCCCCTCTTTCAGCAAGGCAATGTTGATGGGGATGAGATCATATCCGATGATCTTGGGTGTAACACACAAATTTTTAAAACAGATGGCCGCCTGGTTCACTTTGGAATTGGTTACAAATACAGCATTGACTTCACAGGGATTAATTCCCAGATCTGCCAAATGCCGTACAATTTCTTCCTCGCCGTTTCCTGAGACTTCCATCTTCAGAAGCCGGTGCCGGTTGGAGCTTTTCTTTTCAAAATATTGAAGGAACCCTTTCTCCCTCAAAAGCAAATGATTGGCGTTGTCAAGTTCTCTGGCAATGTGAATCAACAGGATGACTCCTTCTTCCCCAAGCCCCCAGTCGATCAGTTTGGCGGCCAAAAAGCCGCTGTCGTACGAACTTTGGGCTACAAACCCGATTGGATGGGTATTCGGCAGGATGGAGTCGATAAAAATATAGGGGATCTTTCGCTCATCCAGTTTTTGCGTAAAGCGAATGGCTTCCCGCTTTGCACAAGGAGCCAACATTACCGCATCTGGCTCGGAAAGCAGTATTTTCTCTGCCTCAGCGGAAAAAGAGGAGGAGTCCTCCATTTCAAAATAGAATTGTTTGATCCTGACTCCATATTCGCGGAGCTGGTTCTTTGCCTTTTCGACGCCGTGCTGAGGTTTCGACCAATAGTTGTCCTGATTGGCTGCTTTTGGCATGAAGGTGGCAAATACAATGTTCTTCTTGGAGGCAAGACTGCTCGCCAGCAGATTGGGACGATAATCCAGCTCATCTATGATCTGCTGTATCTTCTCCCGTGTGGCAAGGGAAACTTCTCCCCTGTCGTGTAAAACACGATCAACAGTTCCAATCGATACACCTGCCCGAATGGCAATGTCCTTGATTCTTGTATTTTTTACCACTTTAAGAAATAATATTGGACAAATTTAAACATAATTTCAATTCGTGTACGAACACGGAAAAAAATATTTTCATTTTTTTTGTCAAAAATACCATTTTAATTATCCACACGTCAAAAAAATATTTTACTTTCGTGAACGAACACGGAAAAAATCGAAACCGGAATAACGAACTAAAAACCGGAGGTTAAAACCAGATTAAGGCAGACATCAGAAATTAACTTACCCGCTCAAGCGGGTTCCATAAATAAACAAACATATATCACATGAAGAAGATTGGTAAATATAGTTTTGGCATTGGGGACAGGTTTGTCCACCAGGGAAATGCACAACTGAGGGCATTGGTGAAAGCACAGGTTTCTGGGATTGAAGTGACGCCGGTTTGGAACAAGTCCAACAGGGAGCACATGTATGTACATTCGAATCCTGCAGATACCCGCGTCGAAGCCGATCAGGCCGTGAAGGCATTGGGTTACAAAGGCGACTATTGTGTGGATGCGGATCATATCAACCTCAGCAATGTGGCAGGCTTTGTTGACTCTTCCGACTTCTTTACGATTGACGTTGCCTCAAAAATCGGAATTCCGGCTACGCCGGATGAAATTGCTGCATTTGTAGCCTCTTGCAAGCGTTATACCGGACAATTGAACATTCCCAACATCGCTCATCCTTTTCTGGTTGACGAGGCGCTGCTTAAAACAGTTGCCGATAAATTTCTGACCGCCATCACGGAGGCAGGAAAAATATACCGGTTTATTGCCGAAAATAAAGGATCCGATGATTTTGTCACCGAGATCTCGATGGACGAGGTGGAGTCGCCACAGTCGCCCGTTGAATTGTTCTTTATCCTGAAAATGATCGCCAACGAGAAAATTCCTGCACAGACCATTGCCCCGAAATTTACGGGCAGATTCAACAAGGGGGTTGATTACGTCGGAGATGTAACCAAGTTTGCCCAGGAATTTGAAGAAGACATTTTGGTCATCGACTTCGCGGTAAAAGAGTTCAATTTGATGGATAACCTGAAACTGAGCGTGCATTCGGGATCAGACAAGTTCTCCATCTACCCGGAAATACAGCGGATCATCACGAAATATGACAAGGGAATACACGTCAAGACTGCTGGGACAACCTGGCTCGAAGAGGTGATTGGACTGGCAGTGTCAGATGGGGAGGCACTCAAGGCTGCAAAATCGATTTACACACAAGCTCTGGCCCGTCAGGAAGAGCTTTGCGCTCCCTATGCAGATGTCATTGACATCAAGGGAGATCAACTTCCTTCTGCCGTAGAGGTGGCCGGTTGGAGCAGCGAGAAATTTGCCAACACCCTGAGGCACATCCCGGGTCACCCGGATTACAATCCAAATTTGCGGCAACTGATTCACGTTGGCTATAAAATTGCGGCGGAGATGGGTACCTATTACACCGATCTGCTGAAAGCTAACAACAACGTGATAGGTCAGTGTGTCGAAGAAAACTTGTACGACAGGCACCTGAAACGTCTCTTTCAATTGTAATGACTAAAATAACTGGTGCGAACTAAAGTGACTAAAGTAATTAAGCTACTGTCCAGTCATTCATTTTTCATCACTAGCGTTGCGTCTTTTTTAGAATAATTTTAACTGTATATATTTCTGTTCTTTGACATCTTGATATTCTGCATTTTCAAAG
>CAINVV010000251.1 GCA_903854235.1 uncultured Bacteroidia bacterium
CATGCTATTTGTCTGTTTTTTTCTGGATTGGGACCTCCTCTCCAGGGCGACAATAAAGTAATGCATTTGGGGTCTGAAAGTAGACCAGTCTTATTTGAATATTTTCAACTTATTCAAGGCCGCCTGGTATTTTTGTGCATTTCTATTGTGTTCTGCAAGAGTTTTGGCAAAATTGTGGTAACCGGAAAAGTCCTCTTTGGCACAAAAAAAGAAAAAGTCGTGCACCCGGTAGTTCAACACTGCCTCCAGGGAGGAGATTTCAGGGAAATTGATGGGTCCGGGTGGCAGACCGCTTTTTAGGTAGGTATTGTAAGGACTGTCCACTGTAAGTTGTGCCGTCAGGATACGACGAATCGTAAAATCTCCCAGGGCAAAACGGATGGTAGGATCGGCCTGCAAGGGCCAGTTCTTGCGGAGCCTGTTGAGGTAAACGCCTGCAATAACTGGTTTTTCATCGTTTTTATTGCTCTCTTCCTGCACAATGGATGCGAGCGTAGCCACCTGATCTGTCGTCAATCCTGCTGCTTTGGCCTTTTGTTTTCTTGCTTCGTTCCAGAAAATGTCGTATTCGCGTTTCATTCTTATCAGGAAGCCGGCAGGTGTCGTTGTCCAGTAGATCGAGTAGCTGTTGGGAATAAATAAGGAGGGTAGGGTTTCGGGTTTGAATCCCATTTTAATGGAAATTGAATCATTCCTCAAAAGCTGAAGAAAGGAGAGAGAGTCGCTTTGCAACTGCCGGGCTAGTTTACCCGCCAGTTCCTCCCTTGTACGGATGCTGTTGAAGGTTACCATCACGGGAGTTTGGGCGCCTGATCTCAGTACATTGACCAGCTGGCTGTTGCTCCAACCTTGTTGGATCTTGTAGGCTCCGGGCTTGATATTGTTCCCATAATCCTTGAATCGGGCAAAACGTTGAAAGGATTCCATTCCGGAAAGGCAGCTGTTCTCTTCTAAATTTTTGACGACCTGCTCAAATTTGTCCCCGTCATGAATGAATAGCAGGTAGTTTTTGGTTACGTTGGGTCCATAATATTCCCGATAGAGGTGCCTTGCCCAAAAGCCAGCAAGGAGCAGGAAAAAAAGTACCAGGAGACCTAGCCGCATGGCCAGGCTCGTTTTTCGGACCGCTGCAAGCAGCAATGGAAGTCTGATTTTTAGCTCCTTACCTGACCTGATTGTGGCCGAATTCAGGGAGGTAGTTTCGGATTTGATGCGCCTGCCGACTTTCCGGGAGGTGACAAGAAGGCGCAGGAACCCAGGTTTCATCCTGACTCCCATTTTTTCAATAGTTCCCTTGATTTGTTTTCGCGTAATCATATGGCTTTTCAAAAATACAATTTTTAGCCAATTTGTTTCACGTACGGTCCAAATGTTTGCAGATTTCCCAAGTGCTTTCAGGGATTAAATTGTATTTTTGCAACCAAAACCTGCAGAATAAAATTTTTCACATGCATCAGATCAAATTAGCAGACAACATCTATTTCCTGGGTTTCAACGATCGCCGTACCGCCCTTTTTGAGAATATCTGGCCCATTCCCGATGGAATTTCCTATAATTCTTATCTGATTGTGGATGAGAAAATTGCTCTGATAGATACGATGGAGCGTCAATACATCGAAGACTATCTTGAACGAATTGAAGGCATCATTGGCTCCCGTCAAATAGATTACCTGGTCATCAACCACATGGAACCTGACCACTCCGGATCGATGAAAGCCATTGTCAGCAAGTACCCGGATATCACCCTGGTAGGGAACAAAAAGACTTTTGGAATCGCGGAAAATCTGGGCTATAATCCGGAGCGGGTTTATGAAGTCCACGACAATTCTGCCCTTGATCTGGGCGTGGTCAAACTGCAGTTTCAGACGATTCCGATGGTACACTGGCCTGAGACGATGGTGACCTACGATGAAACGCACAAAATTTTGTTTTCCGGTGATGCTTTCGGCAGCTACGGAACCCTCGACGGAGGTGTTTTTGATGATGAGCTGAACCTTGATTTCTATGAGGTGGATGTGATGCGTTATTTTACCAACATCGTCGGCAAATATTGCGCGCATACCCAGCGGGCCATCAAGAAACTGGCACCCCTCGATATCAAGATGATTGCCGCTACGCACGGACCGATCTGGCGGACCAACCTCGAATGGGTACTAGGCCGTTATAACCGCTGGAGTTCCTACGAAAAGGAGCAGGGTTGCATCATTGTATACGGCTCGATGTATGGAAATACCCAGAAGATGGCTGAAGTCATTGCCCGTCAGCTTAGTGAAAGAGGCATCAAAAACATCCGTGTTTACGACTCCTCCAAAACGCATCCATCCTACATCATCAACGATATTTTCAGATACAAGGGATTGATTATCGGCAGCTGTGCTTACAACAATGCCCTTTTCCCAAATGTGGAGACCTTGCTTTCTACCATCGAACACATGGCCATCAAGAACAACTATTTCGCCATCTTTGGCAATTTCCTATGGAATGGCGGGGGGGTCAGCAATCTGAAGAAGTTTGCGGAACACATGAACTGGGAAACCATCTACGAGCCGGTTGAAGAGAAAGGGAGTCTGAAACCCGAAAAATTTGAACTCTGTGTGGATCTTGCCAATGCAATGGCCGATAAATTGCTGGCCATGTAATTTATGAGCTTCCCGGTAGGGAGGCAAAGAGATGAAACGAATAGCCCTGTTGTCGGATACCCACAGTCACCTGGACGATCGTTTGGTGGAATTGCTGAAGGAAAGTGATGAAATCTGGCATGCCGGAGACATCGGGAGTCATACTGTCACGGACCGCTTGATCAATTTGAAGCCGCTACGTGCGGTCTGCGGAAACATTGATGGTTCCGACCTGCGGGTTCAGTTTCCCCGATCGTTGCGTTTTTATTGTGAAGGAGTGGATGTGCTGATGACCCACATCGGCGGTTATCCAGGGCATTACGACAGGCTGATCCTGCCCGTATTGAAGAGCCATCCTCCCAAACTGTTTATTTGCGGGCATTCTCATATCCTGAAGGTTATTTTCGATCCAAAATTCCAACTGCTTCACATCAATCCGGGAGCCGCAGGGGTTCACGGATTTCATCTGGTGCGTACGATCGTGCGCTTCACCATAGACGGGGATCAGATCAGGGATTTGGAAGTGGTGGAATTGGGAAAGCGCGGTTCCTTACCTGATAAACAGGGCAGCACCCCAATCTGAACGATCGAAGGATTCAATCAGCTTGAGTTCAAGTGATTCGGCTTTCTCCGCAACCATTTCAAGATCCTTGGTGTAAAATCCACTCATCAGCAGTTTTCCTCCGGGGCGAAGGACGCTGCAATAAGCCGGCATATCTTCCACAATGATATTTCGCTGAATATTGGCCAGGATGACCTCAAATTTTTGGTCAGTGAGCAGACTTGCATCACCGAGCTGGACCATGATGTTGAGGATGTTGTTTAACCCGGCGTTCTCCGTCGTATTGTTGGTCGACCATTCATCAATGTCAATAGCCGTTATTGCTTTTGCTCCCTTCATGGAGGCGAGAATCGAGAGGATACCCGATCCGCAACCCATGTCGAGGATCTCCAATCCAGTAAGCTCCATCTCCAGCATCGCCTTGACCATTAGGTGGGTCGTTTCGTGGTTGCCGGTTCCGAAGGCCATTCTGGGGTTGATGATGATTTCATATCTGGCATCGGGATAGTTTTCGTGAAAAGGGGCGCGCACCAGACATTGCTCCTCGATGAGCAGCGGTTCAAAATAGTTTTGCTCCCACACTTCGTTCCAGTTTTGGTCGGCAATGACCTCCTTCGTGAAGCCAAAAGCAAAAAAATCATTTTCCTGCAAATTCTCCGAATCCATCAAGCTGGGGGAGAAATCTCTGGACGGTATGAATGCATCTATTCCCTCATCCGTCTCTACAAAGCTTTCAAAACCTAGGTTGCCGAGTTCTGCAATAAGCATTTCGCGGGCAAGTTCGTTGTCGGAGGAGAGGATGCAGCTGATTTTTGTGTATTCCATGGGGAAGTGACTAAAGTGATCTAAAGTGCCTAAAGTTATCAGTTTATCATCAAAATAGGTTTAGTAGGAAATCCGGAAAGATAAATTGATGCCGAATTTGGTAAAGTTCAATTTGTCAAAACCGGCGAAAACTCCTACGTTGGCAGAGTAGAGCACCTCCAGCAAAGTATAGCCTACCTCTGTATGGTAGGGAGTTACCGGTGAACTGTAATAGCCTGCCCAGATCATTTCCCTCCAAAGTGTATTGCTCAGAACGGGTAGGTATTTTAGAAAGATGAAGGGTGATTTGTAGGAGATGAATCCATTCAGAAACCGGTCGGCTGTCGAAAGGGCATAGTAGTTCGGAACATAAAAGGAGTGCCTGTATTCGTGCGGCAGCACCGGGCTGGTCTGGGTCATCACGTGGGCAAAATCGGAGAAATGGAGCTGATGGCTGTTGGGAAACCAGCCGGTGTTGACATCCCAGGCCAGGCTCGAAGTCTGACTGAACTCGATGGCATAGGTCAGTCCTGCGCTCAGGTAATCAAAGTCTGAGGTACTCGAGAAAATATTTTTTAATCCTTTTTCATAGCCAACATAGAAGGTCGGGTAATCTGAATGAGACATCGATTTGATGCCATTGCGTATCCGGTAGTAATATTTTGGGGTGTACTCCAGTCGGATGCCGGCTTTTGTCGTGATCTGATTGGCTAGCTGGTTTGCAGTTACCTCGTTGTTGGCAGGAAGATTAGGCAGATAGTTGTCTGTTTTGTCGATAAAGGAGTAATTGGTTGAATTTTCGAGTGCCCGGATGTTCTTCCATTCCACATTGGTTCGGAGTACCAGACCGTTGAGCAGGTCCACCTGATTAACCAGTTTCAGGTACCGGTCCTCATAGAAACGGGCAAAATTGGTTTTGAAGAAGAGGGAAGCAACACTGTTGACAAAGGGAGAGATGGCCATCTCCTTGTTGTTGAGGTCTTCTGAATAACTTCCGGCATTGAACTCAAATCTCCCGCGATGCAACGGGGAATAGTTGTATTGGACTCCTAAATTTTCCATCAGGCTTTTTCTTCCAAAGGCATAAGCGACTTTTGGGCGAATTTCCAGCGATCTTCCTGGTTTGTAGTTTTTTGTAAAGAGCATCTCCTGGTTTAGCACAAATCCATCGACGGCGTTGAAGGTAATCCTGCTGAGATTGAAGAGTCCGTAATAGTTAAAATGCCAGGTAGAATCAACAAAGGTCTTGTGACCGCCCAGGAAGAGCGGAGCGAATACGCCGGGGTTGAATTTGTGTCTGGCCAAAGTAATCACATTGGGTTTATTTTGTGCGGCAAGCACGGCGGAATCACGCTTTTGAAAGCTTTGTAGCTCTTCTGCCGCCAGAGGGATGGGCCGCATCGTATTCCAGAAAGTGGTGTCTTTGTTGGCCGCCTTGGGATCTATCTTTACCTTGACGGATTCTGTCATTTCCAGTGTTTTCAGGGAGTCATTCCCGGATTGGTGGCTGCTGGCCTCCATCAGGCGCGACAGCTTGTTCATCTCCCGGTTGCTGAGATCTTTCTTCTCCAGCAACTGGTCGATCTTCTCCTTCTTCTTTTCCATCGTTCTGGACGGCTTCTTTACCTTCGCAACAGTTTGAACGGCTGGTTGATTGGTCTGCTGGGCCGTTTGAGGCCGAACCGGAAGATTGAGCATGTCAAGAACGGTCTGGTTGAACTGAAGATCGGTGTAATGCATCGAGGTGGTGAATTTCCCGCTTCCACGGATCCCCATCATGCTGGCATCGAAGGAGAAATTGTGGCTGACGGGCAACCAGATGGAGGGAGAGACTTCATCGTAGGTCATGTAGAGATTGACGGTGCCGATGGGCGTATCGAAATTGAGGTCGGCCTGTTTCAGACACCAGTAATCCTCCATGATGTAGATGGTACCCTCAAAAAGTAGCTTGCTCTTGCGCTTGGGAGTCACCTTGATCTTGTTGACGATGTTTTTCCCTTCGTAGCTGAAGCCTTCATAAGTAAAATTGTAATGGGAAAAGGCATTTTTCCCTACCGGGGATATCAGCACGTCGATATTGTCCTGGTAGAGGCTGGAGCCTAGCATATCCGTGACCTGAAAGTCAATGCCCTTCGGAAAGGAGGAGTTGATGGACTTGATCTGCAGATCGTATTTGTCTGGAGCCCTGAAGGTGATCTGGTTGACACTCTCCTGCACCAGAATGTCTCCCGATTTGATGTCGATGTGCTGTTTTTTAAGTTGATTGCGGAAGATGCCGGGAATGTTTTCGACCTTGATGGTCCCCCTGAGATAGGCAGTAGCCCCGTAACTTCTCATCTGATTGAGATGGACATAAGAGAGACTGATCACCTTTCGCATGATCGGGTAAGCCCTGTCGATGCCGGCACTGATGGAAACTTCCTGGATCTCCTGGAACTGCTCTTCCAAAATAACGGAAACTGATAAAGCTAGGTTTGTTAGCGTAATGGACTCTGTTTTAGGCTTAAAGCCAAGACTCCTGTAGGTAACCGTGTATTTCCCGGCAGGAAGTGATATCTCAAAATTTCCATTTTCATTGGTGGTGGTTCCTTGTGATCCCTCCTTGAAAAAAACCGTGGCAAATGGGATGGGCTGGCCATTTTTGTCCTTGATGCTGCCTTTGAGGTTGTGACCAGATGAGAGGTTGGCCAGCAAACAAAAAAATAAAAATAGGACGGCGAATTTTCTCATACACGATGCTTTGATTTCAGTTTACGGAAATCCAGTCCAAAAGTATCAAAATGCTCTTAAAGCGAGTAGATTAGATGTAAAAAAAAACACGATGTGGCTGGAAATTCCTGCCACATCGTGCGTTTGTAAAAACTCGTCCGGCAGGTGGCTAATAGGCGTTGATGATGGAAAGAAAATCCTCCGCCTTCAGGGAGGCACCACCAATTAAACCGCCGTCGATATCCGGTTGGCCAAAAAGCTCTTTTGCGTTTGCAGGACTGCAGGAACCGCCATACAGAATGGAGCAGTCGTTGGCAATGGTCTGGTCGAATTTGGTAGCAATGAGCTGACGAATAAAGGCAAGCATATCCTGAGCCTGCTGGGAACTGGCTGTACGGCCTGTGCCAATGGCCCAGATCGGTTCGTAGGCAATGACGATTTTCTTGAAGTCGTCTGCCGAGAGGTTGAAAATAGTCTCTTCCAGCTGTGTTTTAACGAATGCATTTTCGGTGCCTGCTTCACGGATGGCGAGTGCCTCTCCGCAGCAATAGATCGGAATTAATCCCTGGGCAAGCGCAAGCGCGACTTTCTTGTTCAGAATTTCACTTGTTTCGTGGTAGTATTCGCGTCTTTCGGAGTGACCAAGAATCACATAGGCCGCACCCGTTGATTGAATCATGGATACCGAGACTTCGCCGGTAAAGGCTCCTTTTGGTTCAGCTGCACAGTTCTGGGCGGCAACGAAAACATTTTCAGCCTCAATGGCAGATGCAACGCTGGCCAGATGGGTGAAGGGTGTGCCCAATACGACAACAACATCCTTTGCGCCTCGTTCAGCTACCAAATTACTAACCTGTTTAGCCAATGCAACTCCTTCAGCCAAGGTCGTATTGCATTTCCAGTTACCGGCTACAATTTTCTTTCTCATGATCGGTGATATTTAAATTTTGATGTTAAGAATCTTATGGCAAAGATAGAAATCGGACGTTGAATAAACTAACACCCAAAGGATGCCGCGACCGATTTAACTATTTGATTACGTTGGCAACCAAGGCCGTCATCTCCTCTACGGTAGGAAGGTCGTTGTAGTGCCATTTACCCAGGATTGTTCCACTTCGCAGATACAGGAGTCCGGGATTTCCCCTGACAACAGTCTTAAGTGTCACCTCATCCCCAAACAGAAATTCATAGGTCGGATGCGCCTGATTCTTGAAATCTTCCAGTCGCTGACCGGTTGTGGAGGTCAGGCAAACGAACTTGTACCCGGCAAACCTTGCCCAAACGGCCAAGCCATTGATCTGTCCCTGTTTTTTGAGTGAACTCCTGGTCAGATTGGCGGCAACCAGGAAGAAGGTGGGTTTATCGTCGGCAAAGAAAAAGCTGGTCACATCGTCACCGGGAGCTGTTTTGATCTGGAAATCATGGATAGGCGGCGTATAGCCTTTTTTGACCAAGACGGATTCGCCCATTGATTCGAATTTCCAGTTGAGGGTATCTTTCCAGGGATAGTCCGTATCCGTGAATTTTTTGACCTCCTTGGTTTTCAGGTTGCGGTAAAGAAACGTATTGGAATAGACATCGGCTTGTGCCCCTGCAGGCATTTTCATGCTTTGGGGAATGTTGACTCCGACCTTGAAAGGCCTGAAATCGATGACAGGATCGTGTCTGACCGACCAGAAGACCAAGCTAAGATAGATGGTGGTGATGATGGCCGTGCGGTAATATCTCCATTTTCCCAAAATAACCGGAACAATTTCTGGTCTCTTGAAGAAAACAAGAAGGACCATGGCAGAAAGGACAACGTTCTTGAAAAAGGTCTGCCAGTTGGTGATGACGAGGGCATCTCCAAAGCAGCCGCAATCGGTCACCGGATTTTTGAGTGCCACGTAGAGGGTCAAAGGAGTGAAGAAGGCCATAAACAGGAGTCCCAACAAGGAAGCCAGGCGTATTCTGACACACAGCAACATGCCTACGCCAATGATAAATTCGGCAAAAGGCAGGAAGTAGGAGCCGAAGGTGGCCAGAAAGTCGAGGCTGTCCAGGCCCATGGCATGCAGGTAATCGAGTAGCTTGTATTCGAATCCCCAGGGGTCAATCCCTTTGACGAAACCGGAGAAGATGAATACCAGCCCGAAAATCCAGCGTGATAGGGTGATGGTTTTTTTCATGATTTTTCCTCAAATTCCATTTTTATCAGGGCAAATACGGAATAGTTGATCATGTCCATGTAGTTGGCATCCACACCTTCGGAGATCAGTGTCTGGCCCTGATGGTCCTCGATTTGTTTGGTTCTTTTTATTTTCATCAAGATCAGATCGGTAAAGGAGCTGATTCTCATTTTGCGCCAGACTTCGCCATAATCGTGATTTTTATCCAGCATCAGCTTTTTTGCCAGCTCCAGATTGGATCGGTACAAGGCTTCTGCCTTTTCGTGCGGCAGCTCCTCTTCCTGGATCCCGAGGTCAAGTTGGATCAGTGCCATGGCACAATAGTTGATGATGCCGATAAATTCCGAGCGTGCATCCTCATCGATTTTAGCAACCCCTGCTTCTTCGATGTTGCGGATTCGCTGCGCCTTGATGAAAATCTGGTCGGTCATGGAGGATGGCCGCAAGATGCGCCAGGCAGTGCCGTAGTCCTTCATCTTTTTCAGAAAGACCTCCCGGCAGATGCCGATCACATGATCGTATTGTTCGTTGGTATTTTTCACCTGTAAAATATTGTATGGTATTGTTTGGCAATATTTTGCCACAATTTTGGTTTGCCTTTAATATTCTGAAATTGATGATTCAAAGATATAAAAAAACCATTCTTCGAGACAACTGATATGGATCAATGTGTGGAATAATTAGGAATCAAATTATCGGATCGCTGGCGTGGAATCTCTTTGTAACAGAAGAATTAAGCTCATTTTGGGCAATTTTTAAGGTTGGGATCAGGTTGCAGGGAGCCAATGCTGATCCCGTTTTGGGAGTAGGTTGAATATGGACGGATTTATTAATTTTGTCTTTGGTGGCCGGTTCAGAATATCCTGCAAATGATTTTCTTCATCAACCCATCAGGACCCTTTGAATATTTTCCATGCTTTTTCAAAAAATTGACAAACCTTTTTACCGCAAAAAAGTATCTATTCAGCTAAATGGACGGTTGTTGATTCTGGATCATCCCATCGTGATGGGGATTCTCAATCTGACACCCGATTCCTTCTTTGATGGTGGTCGTTACCAAAAAGAGGGGCAGCTACTGCGACGGGCCGAGGAAATACTTCAGCAGGGAGGTACCATTATCGATGTAGGAGCCGTTTCTACCAGACCGGGTGCCCTGGAGGTATCCGAAGAGGAGGAATTGGGTAGATTACTGCCTGCCGTGAAAGCAATTCGTAAAGAATTTCCAGAGGCAATACTTTCCATTGACAGTTACAGGTCGGGTGTGATCTCTAAAGTTTATTCGGAGATTGGTGGATTTATCATCAATGATATTTCGGGGGGTACCCTGGATCCCGAAATGTTTGAAACGGTTGCCAGGATCGGACTTCCCTATATTTTGATGCACATGCAGGGTACACCTTCCACGATGCAGCGAAATCCTGTTTACCTGGATGTGCGCAAGGAGGTCCTGCTTAGTCTCTCGGAAAAAATAAATTCGTTGAAATTGTTGGGTGTGAATGACCTGATCATAGATCCCGGTTTTGGTTTTGGAAAGAACCTGCAGCACAATTATCAACTGTTGAATGAACTCGATTCATTTCGTCTTTTTGAATTACCTTTGCTCGTGGGAGTTTCCCGCAAGGCGATGATCTGGAAATTGCTCGAAAAGTCTCCTGAAGAGAGCCTGAACGGGACCACAGTTTTGAACACACTGGCCCTGATGGGAGGAGCCGATATACTCAGGGTACACGATGTCAGGGAAGCAGTTGAGACCATCCAGCTGGTCACTGAACTAAAAAAATAAGGGAATGATTGATCTTTTTATACATGTGAAATTTTTGGATCTCCTGGATATCCTTTTTGTTGCGATTCTTTTTTATGAATTGTACAGTCTGGTCAGGGGAACCGTTACATTTAGCATTTTCCTTGGAATTTTCATTGTTTTTGTGGTCTGGGTGGTTGTCCGCGCCTTGAAGATGGAGTTGTTGGGTTCTATTCTGAGTCAGCTTTTCGGGGTGGGAATGATCGCGTTGATTGTGGTCTTTCAGCAGGAAATCCGGCGTTTTTTGCTGATGCTGGGCAATAGCTACCGGAACAACAAAAAAATATCCATCAATTCGCTGCTATCCGGTCAGTTCCGTAATATTTCTCCTTCCGGAATTAAATCGATCGTAGATGCCTGCATTGCGATGTCAAAATCGAAAACAGGCGCCTTGATCGTGATCTCCCGCGACAATGAATTGAAAGAGTACGTCCGTACCGGGGAGTTTATCGATGCCGAGATCCGTACCGATTTGATAGCGAGCATCTTCTTTAAAAATTCGCCCCTGCACGACGGCGCCTGCATTGTCTCCTCCAACCGACTTCAGGCCGTTCGTTGCATACTGCCGGTTTCTTCCAGCCAGGAGATTAGTCCCTCCCTTGGCTTGCGGCATCGTGCCGCCATTGGAATGTCAGAAGTGACTGACGCTTTTACCATCGTGGTAAGCGAGGAAACTGGCAGGATTTCGATTACAGAGAATGGGAAGCTGGTCGAAAATGTGAGTCCGGACGAGCTGTTCCGAATCCTGCAGACAGATCATAAAAGCTGAGTGGATCCCACTTGTTGAAAGAGGGTCCATCAGCACGAAGCGCACATTCCTGAAATATTAATGCTACAGGAGTGTGCGCTTCGTGCTGATGCTATTCGGTTTAACCTTTCCAGTCTCTTGCCAGGATTCGACCCATCGACAAGCTCTGGAACCTCTTCCAGAATCGTAATTCGTAAATTGTAAATCGTTTAGTTGCTGTCGTTGTGCACCGATTTAACGGCTCTCCCCGACGGATCTGCATTGTTTCTAAATGAAGGATCCCAGGCGAGTGCTTCCGGCGTGCTGCAGGCGATCGAGGGTACAGAAGGTACACAGGACGCTGCCGTATCGGAAGGAAAATGCTCTGCAAAGATAGAGCGATAGAAATACTCCTCTTTCGACATGGGGGTGTTGATGTGAAAACGGAATTTGGCACTTTTCATCTGCTCGTCAGAGACCTTGTCGGCAACCATTGCCTTGAGGGAGTCGATCCAGTTGTAACCCACTCCATCGGAGAACTGTTCCTTTTGACGCCAGGCCACACTGGCAGGCAGGTAATCTTCAAAAGCCTTGCGGAGAATCCATTTCTCCATTTTGCCATCCTTTGCCATCTTGTCTTCTGGATTAAGTGTCATCGCTACATCCATGAACTCCTTGTCCAGGAAGGGAACCCTGCCTTCTACCCCCCAGGCAGCAAGAGATTTGTTGGCACGCAGACAGTCGTAAAGGTGCAGTTTTCCTAGCTTGCGGATGGTCTCTTCGTGGAAGGCCTGCGCGTTGGGGGCTTTGTGGAAATAGAGGTAGCCTCCAAATATTTCGTCGGCACCCTCTCCGGAGAGAACCATCTTGACTCCCATCGATTTGATGACACGTGAGAGCAGGTACATCGGAGTGGAGGCTCTTACGGTCGTTACATCGTATGTTTCAAGATGGTAAATTACATCCCGGATGGCATCCAATCCCTCCTGAACCGTAAAATGCACTTCGTGGTGAATGGTACTGATGTGTTCTGCTACCAGGCGTGCGGCTGCCAGGTCGGGAGATCCGATCAGGCCAACGGCAAAGGAGTGCAGTTGGGGCCACCATGCCTCCTGGGTATCATCTGCAGATTCGATCCGCTTGGCGGCATATTTTTTTGCGATGGCTGAGATCACCGACGAATCCAATCCGCCTGAAAGCAGCACGCCGTAAGGTACGTCCGACATCAGCTGACGGTGAACCGCATCTTCAAGCGCTTTGCGCAAGACATCAATATTTGAGATGTTGTTTTTTACATTCTCGTATTCTCCCCACGAACGGTTGTACCATTTCTTAGGCACGCCGTCTTTGCTGTAGAGGTAATGTCCGGGCAGGAACTCTTCTATTCTTTTGCAGACGCCCTCCAGGGCCTTGAGTTCAGAGGCAATATAAAACCTGCCGTCCTCATCCCATCCCATGTAAAGGGGGATGATTCCGATGTGGTCGCGTGCAATCAGGTAACAGTCGTTGTCCCTGTCGTAAAGGGCAAAGGCGAAGATGCCACTCAGGTCTTCAAGAAAATCGATGCCTTTTTCCTTGTAAAGGGCGAGAATTACCTCACAGTCAGACATGGTCTGAAATTCATATTTGGCTTCAAGCGGTTTTCTGAGTTCCATGTGGTTATAGATCTCTCCATTGACCCCCAATACCAGGCTCTTGTCCTTGCTGTAAAGAGGCTGCCCGCCGGAGGAAGGATCCACAATGGCCAGACGTTCGTGGGCGATGATGGCACGCTCATCGACAAAAATACCGGACCAGTCCGGTCCGCGGTGCCTGATTCTTTTTGACATCTCCAATGCCTTGATACGAAGTTGCTCAGAGGAGCCGTTGATTTCAAATATTCCTACTATTCCGCACATAAAATTCTATTTTTTAAATTTTAGGATTCCGATGACGTAAATACAATTTGATTAAATAATTCATCGCAAATATACAAATATCCAATAATACAACAACTATTTTAACAAAATGTCAGCAAAGTGTTTTAAAATGATGTTTGTTGATTGTTAAATATTTCTGCCCGACGAACGTTTTATTGAATATTTTGGTAATACCCCTAAATATTTGGGGTATGAATGCTGATTTCATGAAAAAGACAACAATAAATAGTCTCCAGAATGGGGGTGTGTGATAAATATTTTATTTTTTTTGAATAGATAGCCATGTTTCCTGAACGGTGGTGCCGTTCTTGCAGGCTATAAAATGGTGTCTGAAAGGGAAAATTTGGGACTGATTTATTTTTTTCGAAGGGAAAGCACCACTGAGATCGCAATAAAAAGCAAAACAATGGCAGAAATGCCGTAGAGTTGAAGGGTAGCTAACAGCAGAACTGATCCGGCTAAGAAAAGGAACTGAACACGATTGGCTTTCCAGCTCAGATTTTTAAATTTCAGTGAAAACATCGGAATTTCCGCCACCAGGAGGTATGAGAAAAACAGTGTGATGACAACCAAAACTGGTGTTGACAACAAGAAGTGATCGATAGCAGGCAGGGTGCCATGTTCCTCAATCAAGGCCAGCGAGCAGATAAACAGGGCATTTGCAGGAGTTGGCAGTCCGATGAAGGAACTGGTCTGCCGTTCATCTACATTGAATTTTGCCAATCGAAGGGCCGAGAAGATGGGAATAAGAAAGGCGCATCCAACAACCAGCAATTCCGGAACTGAAAATCCGGATTGCAGATCGGGCAGGACCTCTTCCTTGAAAAGGCTAATCTCAAGCAGTTTATACATGAGGAGTCCGGGTGCCAGACCGAAAGAGATCATATCTGCCAGGGAATCCAGCTCTTTCCCGATCGGTGAGTAGGCTTTTAGCAGCCGGGCGGTCATTCCGTCGAGAAAATCGAAAACAGCAGCTAGCAGGATCAAAAATACTGCTGTCGAAAGCATCCCCTTTAGAATGTAAACGACGGCAATGCTACCGCAAAGGATATTCAGGGAGGTGATAAAATTGGGGATGTTTTTTTTGATCATCTTGGGATTAGCGTATTTCAGCAAGAATGGTCTGACTTCCAATGACCTCCTGGCACAATTCCACATTTACCTTGGTTCCGATGGGAAGGTACAAATCCACCCTGGAGCCAAACCGGATAAAACCAAGTTCATCCTCCTGGGAAACCTTTTTCCCAACCGTTGAATAGGAGATGATTCGTTTGGCCACTGCGCCGGCAATTTGTCTCACTAAAATCTCAGTTCCATCGGCCATTTTAATCACTGTTGTGGCCCGTTCATTCAGCGTAGAGGATTTTGGCAGGTAGGCTGCCATAAAATGGCCGCTGTGGTGTTTGAAATAGGAGACCTCTCCGGGAATGGGATTCCAGTTGATGTGGACGTTGTAAACAGACATGAAAACGGAAACCTGCAGCCTCTTGTCCTTGAAATA